>JBOGRE010000237.1:0-2705 GCA_050749345.1 Nitrosarchaeum sp.
ATATGGTAGTATGCAGGAGTAGTATGTAGATATTTTATTTTGAAATTTTTCAACAATGAATCTGTCTCTTCTTTAGAAAAAGCATAAGTAGAATCCTTATAATATTCTATTCGTGGCAACTGTACAAAAAATGTACCTTTTTCCTTTAGAACTCTATACACATCATTGACATATGATTTTTGAACATTCCTTGGCATATGCTGAAATGCTATTTCACAATAAACCAAATCGAAGATTTTATCTGAAAATATGTTAAGCGTCGTGCCATCATTAACAAGAAATTTTGCATTTGGAAAATCTGAATTGTATTTTTTTGCCTTTTCAATCATTTTAGGGATAAAGTCAACTCCGACATATTCCTTTACTTTTGGTGCAACCCATCTACAAGTTCTACCCATTCCACAAGCAAGGTCTAATACAACAGAATCTTTTGTGAGTTGAAACTCTTCTAAAAATATAATGCTCTCTTTTTTTGTCTCAAACGATTTCTGATCAAATCCATCACAAATTTTATTCATGGTCTTCTTAACACTTCCATGCGCAGCTTTTTCCCAGTAATCCTTACCAATTGATTTAATTTTATTACGCCCTAGAATTTTTTTGGCTATGGATTTGATTTTACTCATTAAATGGGAGTTAAAAAATGACTATTTCAATATTTTTATTTTTCACCTTTTAGAGCTAAAAATTCTGCTTTTCTTTTAAAATGAATATTTTTTTAATAGATAATTCATTACCAAGCAGTCCATCCTCCATCAACTACTAAATTTGCTCCGGTCATATATGATGAAGCATCTGACATTAAAAATAATAAAGCAGGACCATATTCAACTTCCTTAGCCATTCTTCCAAGCATCGTTTTTTTCTCATAATTCATGATGAATTCTTTAGTCATGTAAGATGTATCAAGAACTCCGCCAAGAGTTAGTGTATTTACTCTAATGTTTTTATTCTGCCAATACGCAGCTAAATACCGAGTCATATTCACAATCCCACCTTTTGTAGTAGCGTAGGAAATTGATGAATTTAATCTACTTTTTCCATAAATTCTTTGATCTGCTCCAACCATCCCATATATTGAAGAAATGTTTACAATTACTCCACTTTTTTGCTTAACCATAACTTTTCCAATCTCTTTACAACATAAGAAAACTCCTGTTAAATTAACATTAAGCATATCATTCCATAAGTCAATTGGAAATTTTTCAAATGGTAATGCAGCTTTTTCTGCATTTTGACGTGGACTATAAAACGCATTATTGATCAAACCATGAATTGTTTTATAATCTTTAATTATTTGAGAAGTAAATTTTTTTACTTCATTTTGATCTGAAATATCTATTTCATATGATTTTGGATTAGTTTTATAATTTTTTTTAAGATTAGCTTCTAATTTTTTATTTTTTAAATAATCAATATCAACAAGAATTACATTAGCTCCAGCTTTAGTTAGAAAATGTGCAAATTGTGTTCCCAATCTTCCTGCACTACCAGTTAGGATGATGTTCTTGTTAGATAACGAAAACAGATTTTGAATTGAATTTGTTGGCTTCATTTATTATTGTCTGACCGTTTTTTGTTTTATCATACTGTTAATTTTAGGAAGTTGAGGATATTTTTTAAATAAATTAATAACGTCATCATATGTTATCAAATCTTTATTTTTATAATAATTAAAAATTTTTTGTATTAGTTGATAATCTTTTTCCGTATCTACACAGATTCTCCAATCCGAATGATGTTTATTTTCTGGGGCTGGAACATTTAGCGTATTGAATAAATTCAAATTTTTATCAATATAGAGTGTTACATGTTCACGATCATCTTTGTTTTTAGTTTCAAAAAACATTTTTTTTAATACATCAAAAGTAAACACTTCCACATCGTAACCACGAGGAAATGTTCTTATTCCCACATTCGAACAGTAATCAGTTTTATGAATTACAGCTTCATGAATTACCATATCTACAATTTCAGGATCTAATAATGGGCAATCTGCTGTTATTCTTACAATCAGATTAGCCTTTTCTTTTACTGCTGTATTATAATATCGACTTAAAACATCCTTTTCACTTCCTCTAAAATATTCTATATGGTTTTTTTTGAGACATTCTACAAGAATATTATCTTTAGTATCTATAGAACATATTACCATACTTTTTGTTATTAACTTAGATTTTTTGAGTGTGTTCATAATAATACAAATCATGGGAGTACCATTCAAGGGTTTCATTACTTTACCAGGCAGTCGTGTAGAACTCATTCTGGCCTGAACTAGGCATAAAATTTTTGGATTCACCAAGCAGTCCATCCTCCATCAACTACTAAATTTGCTCCGGTCATGTATGATGAAGCATCAGATGTTAGAAATAAGATTGCACCTCGGTATTCATCCTTTGAAGCCATTCGTCCTAAAATTGTTCTATAAGAATAATTTTTTACAAATTGTCTGTCCTGCTTACTATAAACTCCACCTAATGACAAAGTGTTAACACGAATATTCTTTTTGTTCCAGTGTGCAGCAAGGAATCTAGTTAAATTAATGATCCCGCCTTTTGTTGTCGCATATGATGATACTGAATTTAATTTACTTTTTCCATAAATTCTTTGATCTGCTCCAACCATCCCATATATTGAAGAAATGTTTACAATTACTCCACTTTTTTGCTTAACCATAACTTTTCCAATCTCTTTACAACATAAGA
>JBOGRE010000238.1:0-4296 GCA_050749345.1 Nitrosarchaeum sp.
ACAAAATATCATCATTAATTAGAAAACTGATTGCCAATGCGTGCTCTCTTGATGCTAGTGCAAAATTTACACGACCTAGTTGCTTATCGAATTCTTTTCTCATTTTTACTCTTAATGCAAGCTCCATGTAGATCATTTCATCGTCTTTTTCATTTTCTAGTGGCACTACATTTTCTTTCATTCCACCTGCAACTAATCTTCCTCGCTCATTTATCACACCCACAAATCTAATTTTTGAATCTATTGATAAAATAGTTTTACAAATCTTTTGATAATCAAAAATTTTGGTTGACAAATTTCTGTATATAATCTCAAATTACCCATTTATTAGCTTTACATATAATTAATTATATGAAAGAATTCATACTATTTTACGATTATAATGTTAGTTTCTTAACTAGTGCAGAAAATTCATCTTCGGACATTGGAGGAATTTTCATTATTTCCAGATTTTCAGAAACATGTTCTGGAGATTTTTGCCCTACAAGTGGAGCTAGAACACCTGGTGTTGAACGGATAAATTGTAATGCACGAAGGGAGGGTTTTAGATCATTAAACTCTGGCATTGCACCAGGTGCCAACAGTCTTCCTTGCATTAAGGGTACACTTGTAAAAACCCCAATATTCAATTTGACTGCAGATTCTAATATAGAGACGAGTCTTCCGTCAAGCATTTGATTTTTTGCAAGTAATGCTTGATCATAATGCATGTTGAATGGGAGTTGAATGAATCGAAAACCATGATTTTCACCTCCGACTTTTTTTGCCAATTCAACCGTATCTTGTAGTGAAAGATATTGTGGATTATCAGGAGACACACGAAAGCATTCCCACGTAGCCATACCGTAAAATTTGATCTTTCCTTCTTTTCTTTTTTGTTCATATAATTCAAATACTAATTTGAGATTTTCTAAAAATTTTTCTTTGGAAACGTCTTTGATTTGACCCTCTACAGGATTATGCAGATACAACAAATCAATGCAATCAAGTCCTAAATTTTTCAAACTGCGTTCTAATTGGTCACCAAGATATGTAACAGTCATGCAATGATATCCAGATGTCACATCGCCTTCTTTTATCACACCTTTTTGTGCATATTCATTTTTAATATATTCCCAGAATTCTTGTTTTACATCAGCATCATTTGTGATATAGCCGTTTTTTGTACTGATGAAAATTTGATCACGTGAAATTTTCCCTTCACTAATTAATTCAGAGATTGCCTTTCCTACAGAACGTTCTGCTTTTTGTGCCCTATAATTAATTGCAGTGTCAATTACATTAATTCCAGACAAGATAGATTGTTTAACTGCATTTTTTACAAGTTCATCTGTCGTCTCGTTTGCTTCTCCAAGGTATGTACCTACACCGACATTAGATAACGTAAGGTTGTGAATTTGCTTAAAATTCAATGAATTTATGCCTGAATTTCTGAGAAATTTTTTTGTTCCATCAGAGGTAGCAAACCAAGGAATCATAAAAAATATCAATCAACACTGAATTTATGTCTAGAGCATTAAAATTAGAATCTAGACAAAAAACTAAGAACAAACAATGCGCCCGTAATCCTACTAAACATTAGTGTAGAAGACATGGCAGGCATCAGATCATCTATGGAATTAAAATTTCGCTTTAGATTCAATCCAGCTTTTACCAATATTGGAATACTAAACAGTGTGATAAGAGACAAGATTGGAAAAACACCAATAGAAATACCTAGTATAATCATAAAATATGAAATCACAGGAAATATCCAAAACAAAGATACTGCCTTTTCTTTTCCAACTAAAATAACTAGAGTTTTCCTTCCTTTAGATTTATCTGCATCATGATCAGGAAAAGATGCGATAAAAAGAACAAGTGAGGATAAAACTCCTATGATCATTCCACCTAAAATTGATTCTATAGTTATTTGATTTGATTGAATAAAATACGTTCCAAGTACAATCATCGCCCCCTTTACTGCAACAAAAAATTCTGCTAGCCCAGCGTCCACAATTTTAGTAGAATAAAAGTAGATAGATAAAATTGCAAATCCCAAAATCACTGCAATTATTATTCCATTAGTCAATACAAAATAAAATCCAATCACAGTGCCTAATATCAAAAATCCAATTCCGGCGCGATAAACAGTTGATGGTTTTAGTAATCCTTCAGGTAAAACACCAGTTCCACCACTCATTTTAGTTCTCTTTGTTACTGTATCTATTCCTCTTTTGTAATCCCAATAATCATTTAACAGATCAACACTAGCGTGAAGTGCCATGACGCCTACAAATGTCAAAATAGCACTAAGAGGATCTATAATAGAATTATGACGCCAGTTTATTGCAAGACCAACGGATACAGCAATAACAGATGCTAAAAGAAATCTAACACGAATTACTCTTAACCAAATAGATAATATCAACTATTCAGACAAATTTTGGTCTAGTTAAATTTCTTCTTCTTCCCATTCTTCTTCAACGGGTACCTTTGATTTTTTCAGGAATAATACTACTAGAACAACTATCAAAAGTATTGCTGCAATAATTACATAAACAATCCATTCAGGTAATTGAAGATCTACTGCATTCTTTTTGGCTGGAGCATCTACATTGAGTGTTAATGTGTCCTTTCCTTCAGAATATCCTTCAGCAGTTGCAATAAGATCTAGTGAAACATTCGGGCCGTCTGTTGCAGTTAAGGTAATAACAGCACTGCCATCAGAACTAGTTCTGACTACACCTGGAACAACTGTAGAATTTCCACCAGTTCCTATTTTGACTGATGCACCTACTACAGACTCGGCATTTTCATCATCTACAAATAATTTAATCTCTACGGGCTTATTAACTGAAATTAGTTCTGGTAATCCACTATAAGATATTTTTAATTTGGTTAGTGCAGAATCGGTACTTATTTCATCACCAGTTCCAATCACACCTTTTGCACTAGCGGAAATTATGGATTTGCCTACTACACCGGTAGTTTCAATTGGAAATGAAGCATAAGAAACTCCATGTGGAATTACAGCGTCATTGATTACTTGAATTATACTTTCTTTGGATGAAATAATTTTAGATTTAACATCAAATGAAGGAATTATTGGATTTCCCTGAAGATCAACAATTTGTACAATACCCAAATTATGTTCATGATTTGCATTAATTTTATCTAGTGGAAGCAACACCATCATTTTAGACGAGGGTTGGGTGACAAAGGTTTTGTCCGTTTCCAGTGATAGATCAGCATCTTCTCCGATTGGAACTACTTTGAGGTCCATCAGATTTCTTCCTTCAGTAATTGCAAAAGAGTCACTGTGAAGGGTAGAAAATGCAAATGTGGAATCTTTTTTGATTTCAATTATGCCATTAGTAGGAGTAATCAAATACTTTGAATCATGTTTCAATACTTTTGGTCTGTCATGACTATCAATAGCAATTAAAAATACATCAAAATTTCCATCACGATCAAATAATATACTATCCTGACCAATTGGGGAGAAAATTCTAGCTTCTTTTTGCTCAAGTGTGTTTACAACTTCAGTTAAAATAGAATCAGAGCCAACACCTTGTACAGATGTAGAAATCATAACAAGTCCGCTTTTTTGTCCAGAAGAAATAATTGCAGTACCAAAAGAACTACCGGTATCAATTGTTCCAATGTTCTTAATCGCAACTAGATTATTATCACCAGATATGACATCTAATTTTTTTAAATATCCATCTGCAGAATAATTTTCGTTTGTTTGAATTGGATAAAAATCACCATCATCTAGATCATCTATAGTGCGAATAATTTTATGTTCATCTTCTATATTTATGATATCTGATGTTTCAGCAGGTATTGTAACTCTATTTTTATTAATATTATCATCATTGTCATTTTCTATTGCACCAATTTGATAAGTGATTATGCTAGTTGCATTGCTAGGCATTCTTTCCGGCATGAAAAGTTGTATGGCTTTTTCATTTATTTTCGTATATTCAGTTACTTTTGTTTTTTCAAGGGTGATAGATTCTCCTGCTGTTGAAAATGTATCAGTTGCAACACCATATCCTTTAGCACTAACACCAATCACAATATCATTTCCAAGTAAATTTGAGTTTGTTATAAGAGCATTAGTATTATTAGATTGAGTATTATCAACAATAGTTCTGTATATATAGATTAATTTTGAAAGATTCAAGTCTTCTCTAAGATAATAACCAAATTGCCCTTTTTTTATTACAGGATTGAATTTTTTCGTAGTTTCATCTAATTTTTCACCTACAGATGATTGATCATTTGAAAAAAATGTCAGAGGAATATCTT
>JBOGRE010000239.1:0-2064 GCA_050749345.1 Nitrosarchaeum sp.
TAGAAAAAAAATTCAACATAAGTTTACTCAAGGTAATTTTTTACAAGCAAGAGATTTTGTAAAGTTTTTACAAGAATATGGAATCAGAATTGATGAAAAAACATTGGAAAGATATGAGAAGGAAGGATGGCTTCTACCAGCACTTCGTCTAATTATTCCCAATGAACTTCAGAATAAAATGCTAATCCTTGGAATAGAAGGGATTAAAGGATTTTACAAAGACAAACTTTTAGAATTTCCAAAGAAAGGGGACTATGAACCATGGTCTAATTTCAAACATGATTATAAAAAAGGAGAATTTCATGATAAGAAGATGATTTTCTACCATTCCTTTCAAATTATGCAGGTACAAAATATTATCAAAAATAAAAAAGTCTGTTTTACTTATTATGACTCTTATCACGAAGATGATCTCCAAAAAGTCATTTCAAATATTAAACAAAATAGAGAATGGCGTAATGAATCATTTGTTAGAACTCCCATTTATCAGATAAAAAATATTGGTCTTTTAATGATTTTAGAAGAAGCATACAAGTTCCATGGTTTTGGAAGTATGTCAACTCAATCATTTAGGAAAGGAGATAATTTCAAGCAATGGGTAAAATGGAAAAAAACAAAATTTTCCGCAAAAAAATTATTGAGTCAGTGTGGATTGACTATAGATGAAGTTAGTAAACTGTATGATAATTACGCTACAGAAGCTCATTTAATAGATCCACTTGGAAAATGGTATGATCTTACAAGAATTATGAGACCATCTGTTACGGGAAATCTCAAAGGTGAAGCACTACTTGCTCAATTTTATTATAAAATATGTAGGATGCTTAGTTATTTCATTTATGATTTAACTAAAAAAATAATGCCCGAACCCGATACAATATATGACGCAGATAATGGAGAATGGAAAAAATCAATCTATTCAGATCCATTCGATTATACTACAAGAAAAACTCAACGTGGCATCATAAGATATTTTACAAGAGACACCACCCAACGTATAATACTTTTAGTTGAAGGAGAGACGGAAGTTCAAATTATTAAAAAAATTTGTGAAAGATTACAGGTTGATTTAGAAGATGATGGAATCAATCTGGTAAACTATGAAGGTGTTTCAAACCTTACAGTAAGAAAGCTAAAAGATTCAATACAAATATCAAATCGAGATAATGTACCAATGTTCATAATTTCTGATAACGAAGTAAACTCCAAAGAAAAAATTAAAAGAATAAAATCAGCTGTTAAAACTAAGGAATTTGATTTTCATGTTTGGGATGAAAGTTTTGAAGCCGATAATTTTGGATTTAAGAAAGTGTTGAAGTATATTTCAGAATATTTGAAAAAGGAAAACAAAGAACTTACAAAGAAAGAAGTTGCCTACTATCAGAAAAAAGGGCATACACTAGTTCATGCAATCGAGAAAGCATACAGCAAAAAATATCATAGTGATATATACAATATAATCCCAAATAAGTCAAATATTTCCTTTGAGCTAATGAAAAACCGATTTAACAAAATATCAAGAGATAAGAAAATTGGCAACCCATACCCAATAGAGAAAGTCATGGAACAGGTTTTTCGCTTGATTCCATACTGGGGTTGACTTTTTCTAAATAACTAATGGGAAAGATCACTTTTATCAGAAACAGTCCTACAGAGAATCTGATACTATTGGGTAAATCTGAGGCTAGAACTAGGAAGGAAAAGATAGATCCTCTTCTAAAAGAGGCTGGATGGAACCTTAATGACCATTCTCAGATTATTGCAGAAATTGATACAAAGCAATCAGATTTTGTAAAACGAGACTACAAGACATTTGAAGAAACCTTTGAAAATAATGAACAAAAGGCATATGCTGACTATCTTCTTTTAGATAGTAAGGGCGATCCACTTGCAATTATAGAAGCAAAAAAAACTTCTAAAGATCCCATCACAGGACAAAAGCAAGCCGAAGGATATGCTGACGATATCAAAAAGCAAACAGGGCAAGATGTTTTTATTTTTCTAACTAATGGCTATGAGATTTGGTTTTGGAATAGAGAACATGAAGGTGTAAGACCACTCAAG
>JBOGRE010000240.1:0-6693 GCA_050749345.1 Nitrosarchaeum sp.
GCACTAGATAGTTCTTTTAATTTCTATTATCGTGATAATCTAGAAGCATTAAGACGTGAAGGTGCTAATCTAAAGTTTTTCAGCCCAATACATGATAAGAAACTTCCAAAATTAGATGGAATTTACATTGGAGGTGGATTTCCAGAAATTCTTGGTGATTTACTTGAAAAAAATCATATTATGAGAAAAACCATAAAGAAATTATCCGAAGAAAATATTCCAATCTATGCTGAATGTGGAGGATTGATGTATCTTACAAAATCTATTGATTATGGGAGTAAAAAATTTAAAATGATTGGTCTGTTTGATGCAGAAACAAAAATGACTAAAAAAATGAAATTAAATTATACAAAAGGTAAGACAATCTCAAAAAATACCATTTCAGATAAAACACATGATTTACGAGGACATGAATTTCATTATTCTGAATTAAATTCTGTTTCTTCTGATTCAAGATTTGCATATGAATTGGATATTGGTGAAGGAATCAAAAATCACAAAGATGGTATGATTCAATACAATACACTGGCATCATACGGACATCTCTACTTTGATAGTTCTGATTATGCCAAAATTTTTGTGAAAAATTGCATTGATCAATCAAGAAGATAATTCTGCTCTTACAATCTTGTATAATGCATTAATTATTGCAGATGCTGAGGAACTTCCTCCCTTCCTTCCTTTATTGGTGATAAATGGTGTACTATCTATTTTACTCAGTTCTTCTTTTGATTCTGCAGCGCAAATGAATCCTACTGGAATTCCAATGATTAGTGCAGGTTTGACAATTCCTTCTTTTACCATCTGTATTACTTCCATAAGAGCAGTTGGAGCATTACCAATTGCAACTATTCCACCATCAATATCTGATAATGCTGCTCTCATTGATACCTGAGAACGGGTTTTATTTTCTTTTTTTGCCATTTCCATTATTTCTGGATTTGAAATATTACAAACAATCTTATTTTGAAAATCTTTTGGATTTTGTTTATTCAGACCACCAATTACACCATTTACATCAACTACAATACTACATCTATTTTTCAGAGCATTAATTCCACTTTCAATAGCTTCTTTATGAAAAATTACTTTGTTTTCTCTTGCAAAATCAAAATCAGCAGTTGAATGAATTATTCTTCTTACAATGGACCATTCTTTTTCATTGTATGGATGAGTACCGATTTCATCATCAATCATTTGCATGCTTGCATCTTCAATTGATTGACCCTTTCTAGTTTGCATTTTCTACCTCTTTTGCTCTTTCTATTATCAACTCGATCATTTTTTCATCAGCTCCTAAATGTTTTGTAATGTATGTCTTTTTAATATTAGAATTTTCAAGTGCAGGTAAAAGATCATTATTGATATCAGTTTTAACATGTGCACCCTCATGTAAGAAATAAAATACAATTACAAGAACCTGAGAATTATTTTTTTCACAAATCTTGATACCTTCTATAATGTCAGGCTGTTCTATCTCTAACCAACATCTATTTACATTTCTATAATTTTCTTTTAATCCATCTACGACATACTCTAATGACATTTGTGCATTGGGATCTTTACTACCATGCCCAATAATTAATACATCCACATCCTTTTTTGGAATTGCAACATGATTTTCCTGTAAAGTTGTAGATATTCTACTCTCAACTAAATTAATTAGAGTTTTATGCATACTCATTGGTTTTGTTACAACAAATTTCACTTTGGTATCTTTCTGAAATTTCATGACATCTGTAACTGCATTTTTTACTTTTTTGCCAGGATACAGAAAATAAGGAACTATTGTTAAATGATCGATATCTTGTTTAAGACATTTTGCAATTCCATCTTCAATGTATGGTGGTTCTACTTCAAGAAAGCAGTATTCAGTAAAAACATAATCTCCCTTTGCTTTTATTGCATTACAAATAACTTCTAATTCCTCAGAAGCTTCTCTCTCTCTGCTTCCTCTATCTATTAGTAATAATCCACGTTTCAATCAAGTATCCTCGCTATAGCTATAGTCAAATTTGGTGGAAATTTCTGTTTTTCAACAATTAATTCTCCACCAGAAACTTTGATTGCAGCAGCTTCAGACACACTAGAAGTTCCTTCAAATACCTTGACCACATCTGATGGATTTGGTGCAGAAATTTCTGCCAAATCTTCTCTATTCACATATTCCACAGTAATTCCCATCTCTTTTCCAATATCAACTAGTCCATTGACATCTTCTGGTTTTTTTATTGATGCTAATTTTGCAATAGATTTCTCACTGAGTTTGAATTTTTGTAAACAAAAATCTAAGTCTTCCTTTATAATTTCCTTAGGTGTATCCCAATGCAATCCAATGCCTACTACAAGAGTGGGAGGTCTATAAACCACAGAATTTTTGAGAAAATCTCCTTCTAAAATTCTATCAGAAATTATGAGATATCCTTTTGAATTCGAATTTTTCATTTCTTCTAAACTATGATAAATTTTTACATTTTTTGGTAATTCTTTATACCAATTCATTTTACCTACTTCTTGATAAATTCCTATATTTTCTTCATTTACCATATATGCACTAATTTTAGTCACTGTAGAATCATCATCTATTTTCCAACCAAATTCTCTTCCAACAAGATCAACTGCTATTGTTTTATTGACATCAGCTGCAGTAGTAATTACTGGTATCGAATCAAGTTTTTGAGCAATAATTTGTGTTAATTCATTTGCTCCGCCTAAATGTCCAGATAACACACTGATTACAAAACTAGTCTTATCATCAATTACAATTACTGCGGGATCTATTTTCTTATCTTTCAAGTATGGTGCAATCAGTCTAATTACAGCACCTAAAGAAAATAAGCAAATCAACGCATTATTATTTTTAAAAAGTTCGACAATTTTTTCCGATGTAGACTCTGAGTACCAAACTACTCCTTTATTATCATTTAAAAATTTAGATGGTGCAAAAATCTCCCAATCTGGAAAATATTTTTTTAATCTTAATCCTATATTTATTCCATTTTTGGTAATTGCTAGAACTGAAATTTTTTCCACAATTAAAATCTCTCAAATTAAATAAAATACCTTACTACTAGAACTTTCTAGCCAAGATATTTCCATCAAAATCAAATAAAATGACTTCTAATAAGACTTTTTCTTCTGAATGTTTTCTCATGTGCTTGTATGTTTCATTGCATATTTCATCAAAAAATCCCTTGACATTATTTTCTATAATTATTTCAGATACATGTCTAGCAGTATTTGCCTTTTTTATGCTCTCAATCGTTCTTTCATTTGCATCACATTTCCTAGATAATTCTGCCAAAAAATTCATGTCTACCTTGGAACCTTTAACATGTGTTTGTTTTACTCCTACAGCCATTTTGGCCAATTTACCAATAAATCCTACAACATATGCTTTTTTGATCTCTTTTCTTGCACATTGTTGTATTGTATACCCAGAAAAATCTCCCATCTGTACAAAACAATGTTCTGGTAAATCTACAATTTTTTTTGCAAAATCTTCACTTCTTCCACCAGTTGTAAGAACAACAGTATTATCTCCCATAGCAATTGCTACATCAAGATTTTGTCTAATTGAAGCTGCATATGATGCAGTTGAAAATGGTATTACAATACCACTTGTTCCTAAAATTGAAATTCCATTTAAAATACCAATTCTTGGATTGTCTGTTTTAGGACCTAATTCTTTTCCTTTTGGAACAGAAATTATAACTTTGATTCCTTTTTTTAAAAGATGTTTGTTTATAACTTCTCTCAGATTCTCATTAATCATTTTTTTTGGAATTGGATTAATTGCAGCTTTGTTTAATTCAAGACCTAATCCAGGTTTAGTAACTATTCCTACTCCTTCTCCACCATCAATTTCAATTTTATTAATTTTATCTGTAAATGATAACTCTACTACTATCTCTGCACCATGAGTGACATCTGGATCATCTCCACCATCTTTAATTACAGAACACCTAGCCCTATTTTGATCAAATTGGCATAAATGAATTGGAATTTTAATAAAACTACCTTTGGGTAATTTAACATCAACATTTTCAATATTTGTTTGATTAATTATAGATAGTAAAGCAGCTTTGGCAGCTGCTGTTGCAGAAGTACCGGTAGTATATCCTGTCCTTAATTTTTCTTTTTTTATCTCTTCCACACAAATCATGCCTATTTTGACGTATTAACTCTTCTTTGCTATCTTTTAGGTTAAGTCTTTTTGAGACTAGAAATATATCTTAAAAATTCTAAGCATATCTATCATTATTTCTTTAGAATATATTTAAAATAAGAACTGCAGTCATATGGTGAAAGATATGCAAGTTATTGTTATTGGTGCTAGTGGATTTATAGCAAGAAATGTTAGAAAATATCTCTCAAATAATAACGTAAAATTAATATCAATTTCAAGAAAAGATTTTAAAAAATTTAAAAATGAAACAAAAATTATTACAAAAAACTATAATGAAAAAACTATCTTGCCAAAATTAAAAAATTCTGATGTATTAATTCATTTAGTTGGAATTGGGAAACAAACAATTGATAATGATTACAATGATATTAATACCGAATTTACAAAAAAAATAATTAATTTATGTAAAAAATCAAAAATAAAAAAAATTGTTTATATAAGTGGATTAGGAGTTTCAAAAAATACTACACTTGGATATTTTATTTCAAAATACAAAGCAGAAAAACAAATAATTGATTCTAAATTAGATTATACAATTTTTCGACCATCTTATATTGTTGGTAAAGATGATTTTTTTACAAAATATCTTAAAAAACAAATCAAAATAGGCAAGATTGAAATTCCTGGCTCAGGTAATTATTCCATTCAACCTATTTACATAGATGATGTTTCCAAAATTATTTTCAATGCATTAACTCAAAATAAATTCAATAAAATGATTTTAGATCTTGTAGGTTCAGAATCAATTACTTTTGAAAAATATGTCAAAGAATTTTCTAGTGAGACAAATACCAAAATCAAAAAAATTAATCTTGAAACTATTTATCATGAAGCTATCTCTAACCCTCATAGTAAATTTGGAGTAGACGATCTAAATCTCTTAATTGGTGATTTTAAGGGTGATTACAAAAAATTAAAGAATATTTCTGAAATAAAATTCTCTTCTATACGAAAACTTCTACAGTCCGGCAGACTTCTTTAATACATCTGCTTTATCTATTTTTTCCCAAGTGAATTCAGGCTCATTTCTTCCAAAATGTCCATATGCAGCTGTTTTTCTGTAAATTGGTCTTTTCAAGTCAAGTTGTGAAATAATTCCTGATGGTTTCATGTTAAAATTCTTTCTGACCAATTCTTCAATTTCTTTTTCTGGAATCTTACTAGAGTCAAATGTGTTAATATAAAGTGAAACTGGTTCAGCCACTCCTATAGCATACGCTAATTGTACTTCACATCTTTCAGCTAAACCTGCTGCAACAATATTTTTGGCTATATATCTACACATGTAACATGCAGATCTATCTACCTTTGAAGGATCTTTTCCTGAGAAAGCTCCACCTCCATGTCTTCCAAATCCACCGTAACTATCCACAATTATTTTTCTTCCTGTAAGTCCAGAATCTCCATGTGGTCCTCCTACCACAAATTTTCCTGTAGGATTAATATGAATTTTAATTTGGTCATTCCAAAGATTTTCTAAAACTGGTTTGATTACCTTATCAATAATTTCTTTTGTAATTTGTTCTTGTGAAATTTCAGGTGCATGTTGAGTTGAAATAACTATTGTTTCAATTTTTGTTGGTTTGTTATTTTCATATCTTACAGAAACCTGTGATTTTCCATCAGGTCTTACCCACGGTAAAATTTTGTTTTTTCTAACCTCTGCTAATTTTTGTGTTAGTTTGTGTGCAAGTAATATCGGCATTGGCATAAGTTCTTTTGTCTCATTTGAAGCATATCCAAACATCAATCCTTGATCTCCTGCTCCTTGTTCTTTTTCTTTAGTAGCAGTTACTCCTTGACTGATATCTGGACTTTGAGAATGTAATTTCAGTGTAACTTGACAAGATTCTGTATCAAACATCAAATCTTTGTTATTGTATCCAATTTCTCTAATTACTTTCCTAACTAATTCCTCTTGAGATTTCTTGTCGAAATTAGCTTTTGATGTTACTTCGCCTGCAACTACCACAAAATCTGTAGTAACCATTGTTTCAATTGCTACTCTAGAGTCTGGATCTTGTCTGAGAAATTCATCTAAAAATGCGTCTGAAATTTGATCACATATCTTATCAGGATGACCTTCAGTAACTGATTCTGAAGTAAACAGAAAATTGTTAGTCATAAGAACTCCTAGAGTTCGTTTTCTAGTTTGATAAATAATACGTTATTACCTCTCACAATTACTCTACCATAATTTGCAATTATTTTACCATCGTGGACTTCTTCCGCGTCAGTCATGATTAAATTCATGTATGAATCAACGTTATCCATTTTTCCTTTGTATTCAACTTCGTTTTTCAGTCTTACTGTAACTTTCTTCTTGGTGCTTTTTTGAAGAGTTGTTAATGGTCTTTTTGCACTACTAGTTTGTGACACTAATTATTCACTTGTTTTGCTTACCTTGTTCTCTGGAATAAAAGCCTTGCCTCTTTTGTGAATTATGAAATTCCTTAAATTTTTTCATCGTTTTTAGATAATTACCCAAATGATCTCTACAGGAT
>JBOGRE010000241.1:0-2379 GCA_050749345.1 Nitrosarchaeum sp.
TCTGTAGATTTTGTAA
Source organism: Nitrosarchaeum sp. (assembly GCA_050749345.1). Classification (GTDB taxonomy): domain Archaea; phylum Thermoproteota; class Nitrososphaeria; order Nitrososphaerales; family Nitrosopumilaceae; genus Nitrosarchaeum. The sequence goes on from JBOGRE010000241.1 coordinate 17, forward strand.
GTTTTTTTATGTTATCTTTTATATTGCTGCGTTCACCTTCAAGTAAGCGTCTAAATCGTTTTAGTGCTTTTGTGTCTCTAAATTTTTCAAGTTCAAGAAGTTCTGACGATATTGCTTCTAATTGTTTCTTTAATTGGTCAAGACGTTTCGACATATGTATAGTTAGATGCATGATTTGATATAGAATCGGTCGAAATGAGGGATAAATCTCGTGAATATCTACGAGAATTAAATCAAAGTGAGATTAAAGATTTAAAAGAAAAATACGAGGCTCACCTAAAGCCGCCACGAGATGGGTTCTTAAACAAAAAACAGAAAGAGTTGTTACTACGTTTTTCCAATTTACCTAGAGGTACTACTGATAGATATATCTATGATTTGTTTTATGAGGTAAGAGAACGCGCGCAATCTGCATTAATTGATTTACAACTGCTATGTGAGGTACTTAATGAAAAAGAACTTCAAACAATTTTTGGTACAAAACCAATGGCAACAGCGGATTTTCCAATCACTAAAGTATTATCATCCATGCTTCCATCATACACATTTCGTATGAAACCAGATAATACGGAAAAATTACAAAAAGAACAAGAATGGAGAAAATTTATCCTACATGAAATAGTAGTAAAATCATTAGATTGGTATACTAATAGTGGTATTTTCAAAACTGATATTTTAAGAAGATTATTAATTGATACAATGGATGCAATTACGGTGCTGAGTACGGGAGATAAAGGAATCATCAGAACTAATTTCGATTCGTATCATTCCATAGCTTACTAATTTATTTTTTCTTTTTATCGTTCTTTTCAAAATCTTTGATAAATGATTCAATTCTGCTATAAGCTTCATTTAATCCTGGAATTTGAAAACTGTCAAGGTGATTTTTGGCAATATTGTATCCATCTCTAAATTCCTCTTGATTTGGTTTTTTAGCTTCTTTAAATTTTGTGTGCACATATTGTCTTGCTTCATACACACTTGCTTGACTGCTAACAACAATAAAAGCCCCAAGAAGTTCAATTAGATCCCTCGTTACATCCTCTCTCATGGAGCGACCTGCTATCCAACCTTTTAATTTTATTAATTCATAAGTTTGTTTTTCATACAATGTGACAAGTGGAATTATATCCTTTGTTACTTTGAACAAGTATACATTAATTCCGATATAGATTGCTGCTCCAGATGCTATGCCAATTACTATAAACCACGCATGCATCTTATCGATTATTCCAATTGAAATTAGACTTATCCAAATACCAATTCCAAAACCAATTCCAGTAAGCATAGTGTTGCGTAATTCTATCCAACTCTTATTACGCATTTCCAACCAGTTGTTGAGAACTTCTTTTTCATTTTTATGTTCAGCCAGCATATTGGACATCATTTCAGATAGTACTTGCATTTTCCAACGAATTTCTTCTCTATCAGATGACACCAATTAATTCGAGCAAATTAGTATAAAAAACAATTAATCCCATGAATGATTTGGATCGATATTTCGTGAACTAAGCATAAATTTTACTTTATGTAAATTGTTTTTAATAACCTGTGATTGATCGATGGATAATGGATAATGCCATAAAAGACAGAATTATCGAATTTGCTAATGACGTTGCTGAACTAAAAAAATCCTCAAACTCTATCCAGAATGAAATTTGGTCAAACCAAATAAAGCAATTGTTAGACCAATATGATATTTTAGATTCAGATCTTAAGGACTTTGAACGACTTTTTAATGAAATGAGATATGCTACAGCCACCTACAATTCCAAAAGCTATGACGCAATGATGATGTTTCTTAGACTTCTTTCAAGAAAAGATTTTAAACTTAAGCAAAAAAAAATCTATCTTACGGATACTCCTAGAATTAATCCAGATTTTATGAAAACACTATCACTTAATTCTAAACCAAGACAACAGGAAGTTGCCGATTTTCCAACTATTACTCCAACAAAAAATAGAACTAAAGAAATATTCAAAAGTCTCGTAACAGGTGAACCAAATCGAGATGCCACAAAATCAAACAAAGTTTTCATTGTACATGGTAGTGATAATGCAGCAAAACTAGAATTGGCTGAATTGGTTAGAAAGATGGGTTTGGAGCCAATTATTTTGCATCAACAAGCAAACAAAGGAAAAACCCTGATAGAAAAATTTGAAGAACACGCAGGAGAAGCTAATTTTGCATTTGTTTTATTTACTCCTGATGATGTAGGTGGTAAAGACTCTGAAACTCTTAAACCACGAGCTAGACAAAATGCAATTTTAGAGTTTGGATACTTTTTGGCAAAACTAGGAAGAAACAAAGTTTGTTGTCTACACAAAAAAGGTGTCGAACTGCCTAGCGATATGGATGGTTT
>JBOGRE010000242.1:0-15977 GCA_050749345.1 Nitrosarchaeum sp.
TAATGGGTATTTTAAATACCAGTCCAGAGTCATTTTACAAAAAATCAGTTAAAACAACAAAACAACAAATTACAAACACAATAAAACAAATGGAAATTGATGGGGCAGATTTTATTGATGTTGGAGGAATGTCCACTGCACCATATTTATCAACTATAATATCTGAAAAAATAGAATCACAAAGAATTCTAAATGCAATTCAGATTATTCAAAATACATCTAATCTTCCGATATCTGTTGATACATGTAGGGCAAGTGTTGCAAAATCTGCTTTAGAATATGGAATTGAAATAATCAATGATATTTCTGGATTGAAATATGATGATAAAATGATTGATGTCATTAGAGAATATGGGCCGTCACTTATTTTGTGTGCATTTGATTCAAAGACAGTAGTTGGCAATATACAATCAACTAAAAATCTTCTAAGAGATAGCTTAAAACTTGCAAAAACTACTGGAATTTCATCAAGTAAGATTGTTTTGGATCCTGCTATTGGCTTTTTTAGAAAATCTGGAAAGGGATATTTTTTTACAAAAATTCAATCTGATTGGTTGGAAAGAGATCTATCTGTTATTCAAAATTTAAAATCAATTAAACAACAATACCCAATTCTGATCTCTATTTCAAATAAATCCTTTATTGGAAAACTTTTGGGAAAGGAAAATGTATCAGATCGATTATTTGGATCTCTTGCTGCCGAAGTTGTATCTGTTCTTAATGGTGCCGATATCATTCGTACTCATAATGTAGCAGAAACAAAAGATGCTGTTACGATTGCATCAAAACTGTCTAAAACACACAAAGGCTTATAATCCATCTTTGACCATCTCTACAAGGTTTAATTGGAATTCAAAGAAGGATTAACTTTTGATGATGTTCTTCTAGTACCCAAATATTCTGATATCACTAGCAGATCTCAAACCAATCTAAGCACAAAATTATCACGTAACATCTCAATTAACATTCCATTTGTTAGTGCAAATATGGATACTGTAACTGAATCTGCAATGGCTGTAGCCATGGCTCGTGCAGGTGGAATAGGAATTATTCACAGATTTTTGACAATTAAAGAGCAAGCAAACGAAGTTCTTAAAGTAAAAAGATCCGGCAGTGTGATGATTGAAAATCCATATGCTATTAATCTTGATAAAACTGTTCAAGACGCAATAAATTATGCTGAGGAAAAAGAAATTTCTGGCCTTTTAGTTATTGATTCTAATTCTAAATTGGTTGGAATAGTTACTGACAGGGATTTATTATTTGAAACTGATACTACTCATCTTATCAAAGATGTTATGACAAAAGATGTTGTAACAGCCAAACTTGGTGTGAGCTTGGATGAAGCCAAGAAAATTTTGCATAAACACAGGATTGAAAAACTACCAATAGTTGATGAATCCGGTTTAATTAAAGGTCTGATTACAAGCAAAGACATTACAAATATTGAGGACTATCCTTCTGCATCAAAAGACAAGAAAGGAAGACCTCTTGTTGGAGCTGCCGTAGGTGTAAAGGGAGATTTTATGGAGAGGACAGAGTCCTTGTTAGGAGCAGGTGTTGATGTACTAGTTGTCGATATAGCTCATGGTCATAGTGAAAATGCAATTAATGCAATTCGTAATATCAAAAAGGCGTTTCCTAAATGTGAATTAATTGCTGGAAATGTTGCAACTGCACAAGGTGTAGAGGATCTAATTAAAGCAGGAGTAGACGCAGTTAAGGTCGGTGTAGGTTCTGGCTCAATTTGTATTACTAGAGTAATTACTGGTTCTGGTGTACCACAATTAACAGCAGTAATGGACTGTGCAAAGATTGGAAAAAATTACGGTATTCCAATTATTTCTGATGGTGGAACTAGAACTTCTGGTGATGCTACCAAAGCCTTGGCTGCTGGTGCATCTTCTGTGATGGTAGGCAGTATGCTTGGAGGAACCGATGAATCCCCTGGCACTGTATTGACAAAAAATGGTAAACGTTTCAAAATATATCGTGGAATGGCCTCACTTGGGGCATCTTTGGGAAGAAAATCAAAAGAAACAGGTTCTATTTCATTTGATGAAGATCTTAATGACTATGTTGCAGAAGGCGTTGAAGCAATGGTTCCATACAAAGGAACCGTAACTGATATTCTAAAACAATTAACTGGTGGTGTACGTTCAGGATTGAGTTATTGTGGAGCACACACAATTCTACAAATGCAAACAAATGCAGAATTTATCAAAATATCTAGAGCTGGATTTGCTGAAAGTCAACCACATGACGTATCTTTGATGTAGTTAGTTTTTTAAGCAGTATCATAAATCATTTTTTTGTGTTATCAAAGAGAACTATTGTTGGAATTGTTGTAGGTAGCGGTCTTATTGCAATTGGAGTCGGAGCTATATCTTTTGATATTGGTTTCAAAACCCACTCAGTAAATGAAACATTTGCAGTAGGAGAATCCACTTCATATCAAATTACTGCAAATGAACATGCAAAACAGCATATGAAGATTACAGGAGAGAAATTTGATCTTAAATTATCTAGTCCTGGTGATCTTCAAATACCAAAAACATCTTATTCTAAAGAAGTTGTTTTAGATTGGACTCATCTAAAAGATGGTATGACTGTAATAAATCTGCAAAATACTGGTTCTTCTGAATTAAAAGTAGAGGCAACATTTGAAACAACAGTTGATCCTATCTCGTTTTCACATCACGTAATTGTTATTATTTCAGGCATGATAATCATTGGATTTAGTATGGGCTTTTCTTTAAGAAAGCCAAAAGGATTCTAGTTTAGTTTTGCTGAAGGATAAGACCCTAGAATTTTCATGAATAGTGTTTCGTGATTGATTTTCTCTAACATCTCTGAAATTCTTGGATTTTTTGCATGACCTTCAAAATCTACATAGAAATTATACTCCCAAGTATTTGTCTTGGTTGGTCGTGATTCAATTTTAGTTAAATTGACATTGTAATTATGAAAATTTTCTATGATTCTGTGAAGAGAACCAGGTTCATGCTTTATGGAAAAAATTATCGATGTCTTGTCCTTTCCAGTTTCTTCCTTATTATTTTTTGATAATATCAAAAATCTAGTATAATTATTCAAATTATTTGCAATACCTTCTGATATTACAGGCACATTGTAAATCTCTGATGCATCCTTACTGGCAATACATGCCACATTTTTCTTGTTTACTTCTTTGATAATCTTCACACTTCCTGCTGTGTCATATGTGGGAACTGTTTTCATATTGTGTTTTTGAATAAAGTTTCTGCACTGTCCTAATGCTTGCGGATGTGAATACACAGTATCTGTCTCTTCCAAAGTTCCATTTCCTATCAAACAATGTTCAATTCTATGATAAGTTTCACCTATTGCATTAAGTGATGTTGAATACAATAAATCATAACTCTCTCCGACACTACCTTCCAATGAGTTTTCTATCGGCAAAATAGAATAGTTTGTTTTGTCTAGTGTAGTATTTTCTAAAACTTCTGCAAAGGTTGGAAATGGAATTGTTTGAATTTCTGTGTTGAAAAATGTTATAGCTGCTGCCTCGCTGTATGCCCCTCGTTCACCTTGGAACGAAACACGTATCATTTTACTCTCTCAGCTTTACGAAATCACTGTTACCATAATTTGTTGAAAGTTTTCTCTCATCAATCCAAGCACATTCTGTACATTTTATGGCATCACGCATTTGGACCACTTTTCCACCACACTTTCTACATTTTGTAAATAATACACCCAAATGTGATTCTTCAATTGCTGCATGAATTGTACCATTTAGGTGATTTAGAATCTTTAATGTAACAATATCGTTTACCAAAGCAACATTCTTTTTTCTGAGATTTCTTGTTGAACAAACACATTCAACTTTTGATGTTGTTGGTTTGCCATTAATGTAATCAATTGATACTGCTATCATAGAAGACATGACTGCAGCTACAGTTCCTATTATGATATCTCCAACTTTTGGAATAGATATCATCTTTGAATGCTTTATGTTTGCAACTCGTGTTTCTTTATTGAGATCTGTCATGCCTACAGTTGCTGCACGAACCATATCTCCATCGTCAAAAGTATTGTACCCTGCTTCATACTCTTCAATTGATGCTATTTTATCTCCAGGCAGTGCAGCAGTTTCAGACATGCTGTGTTTTTTGGTGTTATGATTATAATTGTTTGTGGTTTAAGACATTCTTGACAAATCATATAACCAGAAAAAGTTCAAAACAATCATGAGAGCCCTAGTATACGATAAATATACTACAGATGATGATTTTTCTAAAATTTTACAAATTAAAGATATTCCTAAACCTGAACCAAAACACAATGAAGTTATTTTCAAAGTAAAAAGTGCATCTTTGAATTATGATGATATTTGGGGAATGAGAGGAAAGCCTCTGGCTGTACCATTACCTCACATATCAGGTACCGATGCTGCAGGTGAAGTAATTGCAATAGGCCAAGATGTAAAAAATATCAAAATTGGTGATAGAGTTGTATCTCATGGAAACATGTCATGTCGAATATGTAAATCATGTACTAGTGGGAGAGAATATGATTGCAAACAGAGAAAAATTTGGGGATTTGAAACTGGTCCACTCTGGGGAGGATACTGTGAAGTTACACATTTGCCAGAAGTTAATGTTGTAAAAATTCCTGATAATGTTACATATGATTCTGCAGCAGCTGCTTCGATGACTTTATTGACATCATGGCATATGCTAGTTGAAAGAGCAAAGATTCAACCAGGACAGCTGGTTTTGATTATGGGTGGAGGTTCTGGGGTTGGAAATTATGGAATTCAAATAGCTAAATTATTTGGATGTACTGTAATTGCCACAGCTAGTCCAGACAAATTAGATAAATTATTGGAATTAGGAGCTGACTATGCAATAGATCATAGAAAAGAAGACTGGCATAAAGAAGTTCGTGATATTTCTAAAAAAATAATCAAGCCTTTTGGAGATGTATCTGGAGTTGACGTAATTTTTGAGCACATTGGTGGTTCGCATTGGAATAATGAATTGACTTTGTTAAAGTATGGTGCAACAATTGTTACAACCGGAGCCACAACTGGTTATGATGCTAAAACGGATTTACGCCATATTTTTTTCAAAGGTATCAATATTTTAGGTTCCACTCAAGGAACTAGATCTGAATTAGAGCAAGCTCTGTACTGGATGTCTCAAGGCAAAATTAAATCCGTCATTGATTCTGTTTATTCCCTTGAGCAAGCAACGGAAGCTCATACAAAAATGTTAACTGGAAAGGGATTATTTGGAAAAATCTTAATGAAGCCATGATGTACAATTAATAATGACTGGAAACCCTAAAATTGATTCTATTCTTGATGAAGCAAATCGATTATTTTTAAGCGGTAAACTAAGAGAAGCAATTAGATATTATGATGAAATTCTCAATGAAAATCCAAATCATATTGGTTCTCTTAACAACAAGGGATATGCGCTAAATAAATTGAAAGATTATGATGGTGCCATCAAATGTTATGATAGTGCCTTGAAATTAGATTCTGGAGATCTTTCTGTTTTAGTAAACAAAATATCATCTTTGAGAAAAAAGGGTGAATTTACTGAGGCATTAAATTATTGTAATGGTATTTTAGAGAATAATTCAAAATACAATATTATACTATATCATAAAGAAAGAATTTTGTTTTCAATGAAACAATTTGAAGAATCTATCCTTTGTTGTAATAAAATTTTAGAAGACTATCCCAATAATGGCGATGTTCTTTTTGATAAATCTTGTAATCTTGCCATGCTTTCTAGAATAGATGATGCACTTGATATACTTGAAAATGCAATTTCACAAGGAATTCAATATAAAATCAAAGCAAAAAAAACCAAATCTTTTGAAAAACTAACCGACAATCAAAAATTTCAAAATCTAGTATCTTAATTTTAAAGGGTTTATAGACAAAACATCAACATTTGACTTACAAAAGTAATATCTAACATTACAATCAGGATTTATGAGTAGACTAGTATACTATAGGTAGACCGCAAATATTCAACTAATCTCACCTGATTATGTTTACACAATGATTTGTCACCTAATTTTATATACTAAAAATTCTAAATAATAACATGAGTGAAAAAAGAAATTATAGTATTTTACTAAAAAAAGATGGCACATTCTATGTTGGACAGTGTTTAGAGATCCCCCAGGCTAGAGGTCAAGGAAATACAAAAGCAGAAGCAATAGAAGATACAAAAAAAGCTATCAAAATCTGCAAGTCATATCTAGAAAGTAAAAAGAAACTATCTTCTAAACTAGTGACAGTTTCAGTTCGAGCCTTCCAATAATTGGTTGGAAAGAGATTCTAAAGGCACTAAAGAAGCAAGGATTCTATGCAACAAGACAGTCTGGAAGTCATATTATAGTTGAGAATAGACAAGGATTGTGGACATCCATTCCAAGAAAAAGCGAACTAGGTAAAGGGTTGTTATTGCAAATTATCTCTGATTGTGGTTTAACAAAGAAAGAGTTTCTTGAATTATTGTAAATCTGAAAACATCTAAGTACAAACTTAACCTCAAAAAGGATTCTATAGTCTTTAATAACACTAAAACTTTTTTTAAACAAAATAATATTACAATATCTTCGAATTCAAAAATCTATGTCCAAGTACCATATAGAATTAGTCTAACAAAACAGGCAAGAGCGTTAATGAACTAAGTCAACGACTTTAATCGTTGGCAGTTCACAGCCAGTGAGGAATTTCTAGATATCCCTCTATACTTTCATGTCTTAATATTTTTAAAAGTGCATTTGCCTGAGGTGTAGAAAGAACAGGCTTGTCAAATTGATTGTCTGTAGAGATTCTAGGACATGCTACTTGAATAAACGCATCTATTCCTTTTAGGTTTTTTAATCTCTCATTTGTGATGTCAGTTAGAGCAAATAATTGAACTGTTTTTCCTTCTTTTTCTAATTCTTTTTTAAATTTTAAAGCAAATACTTTGGATAGTTGACCTTCTTTAAGTCCAATAATTATCCCAAATGACTGTGCATCAGCTGCTTTGTAAATTGCAAGAGTGGCTTTCTTTTTTAATTTCTGAGCAAATTCTGTAACTTCTCTTACTTCATTAAAATAAGGATCTAAAACATATGTTGGCATATTAGTTGAGAGTGCAATTCCAGCTGCATGAAAATTACTCTGTCCTAAAAAGACATAGGCATCAACTTTATCTTTGAGTTCTGTTGCTGGATAAAACTCACAACCAAAAACCTGGCCGTCATTTAGTTGTCCCTTCCCCTTGCCAATTTTTACTTTAATTCCACCATTAGTTAAAATCTCGTTTACTTTATCCATTTGATGTAAATGTTGACTATCTGTAACTAGAGATACTTTCTTGCCTGTGAGAATATCCACACATTTTTTGGCGACACTGTCAAATTCTACATCATCGTAGGCATTAATTAGAATTAGATTTTTCTCAAATGATTCAGTGTTAATAGTATGTCCTATGTTGAATTGGATTTCAGCCCCTAGTACTTTGGAACCATTTGAATTCAGATCACATGTTCCCCAAGTGGTATCAGCTAAAACATATGCAGGAATTCCAAATCGTTTTGTAATATTCATAGCAGTCTCTTGTACTTGAGGCAAGATTCCATCAGGACCATTCAATGATACTGATGCAGGTTTTTTAGATTCAATTTCTTTGAAGATGCGTTCTTCATCTATTACTATCAATTCCATCTAATAATATGGTGTTATTAATTTAAATCAACTGTACCATACAACAACTAAAAATGTCTGAAATTCTATAATTCATTTATGACTGAGACGAGCATACTGAATATTGGTTTTGATGATACAGATTCCCCAAAAGGAATGTGCACGACCTTTCTTGCTTACAAAATTGTTGATTTACTGAAGAGACACGATACTGAATTTCTTGACTTTCCCAAATTAATCAGATTCAATCCAAATATTCCTTGGAAAACACGAGGCAATGGGGCAGTTTCTTTGCAAATTAGGACAAAAAATCCTTCAAAAATTAAAAATCAAATTAAACATCTTGTTGAAAAATATTCTGATGTCAAAAATGGGGCAAATCCAGGTTTGGTTTTCTATGAGAGTGAAGAAATTCCAGAGCAATTTATTAAATTCAGCAAACTGGCATTATGGCAACTAATAAACAGAAATCATGCAAAAAAATTTGCTACAAAAAATAATATCGAATTTTTTTACCAAGGAAATGGTCAAGGCCTTGTAGGTGCAATCGGTGCAATAGGTTATGATTTCAAAGATCACACATTGGAGCTATTAAGTTATAGAAAAAATTCTAAATTTGGAAAAGAGAGAAAACTTTCTGCTAAAAGTGTAAAAACAATGCAAGAAAAAACATTGCCTTATACCTTTAACAGCTTTGATGACAAAAAAGATCGAGTCTTAATTACTCCTCATGGTCCTGATCCTGTTTTTTATGGAGTACGTGGAGAAAATGTAGATTCGTTATTACACGCAACAAAAATTTTGGAAACTAGTGAAAAATTAGCAGGTTACATGATATTCAAATCTAATCAAGGTACAGGTGATCACTTGAAAAATGAATTTAATACAACAAATATTCGACCTTATGCTTCAGGAAAAATTACTGGAATTGTAGCTGATGAACCAAAAATTGTAAAAGGTGGTCATGTTTTTTTCTCTATTGTTTCAGATGGATATGAATTACAATGTGCTGTTTACAAACCAACTGGAATGTTTTCTGTAGCATCAAGTTTGATTAAAGGAGACAAGATTTGCATTGGAGGAGGTATTAGAAAAGCCTCAAAAAACCATTCTAGAATTCTAAATCTTGAGTTTATCGATGTTATTAATCTTGAAAAAAATCTGATAAAATCAAATCCCACATGTAAAAAATGCGACAAGAAAATGAAGTCAAAAGGAAAAAACCAAGGATATCAATGCCTAAAATGTGGTAAGAAATCAACAAACAAAGTAATTTTAGAAGTTCCTAGAAAAATCAAAAAACAATTGTACATTCCTAGTGTTTCTGCACATAGGCATCTTAGCAGACCATTACAAAGAATTGGAAGAATTAACAAGGAATCAAAATTTGATGAATCAACTCCATGGTTTTGTGTATATGAAAACTAAGTAGCGGGGAGTAGATTTGAACTACTGAACTGCGGGTTATGAGCCCGCCGGGATGACCTAGCCCTAAAGAGTCTGGCTTCCCCACCCCGCTGATTCATAATTGAGTATGAGCCTATATACGCTTTATCAAAATCTTGAAAGTAATTAATAGGATTTGAAATGATTCATTTTTTGTGGACAAAAAACTAAGGATTGCAGGAATTATTGCAGCATTAGCATTTTCAATATTTTATTTGACATTCTCTTCTAATACTTTACCAATTCCGGAACCTCTTTCATTAAAACCAGAAAATAATTCTGTAGAAATTTTAGCAGAAAATCTTGATGAACCAAGGTCCATTGCAGTTTCAGATAATAGAATTTTTGTAACCGAAAAAGATGGACTAATCAGAGTTATCCAAGATAATGTTCTACTGGATGAACCATTAACTACATTACGTCCTGCAAATGTATTTGATGGTGGTTTATTGGGAATTGCACTTCATCCTGATTTTTCTAACAATCATCTCATCTATGTTTTTTTTACCTATGAAGAGGATGGAGAACTTTGGAATAAAATTCTACAAATTACTGAATCGGAAAATAAACTAAAAGATGCAAAAACAATTTTTGATAAAATACCTGGCTCTGTGTTTGCTAATGGTGGATTTTTAAAATTTGGTCCTGATAGAAAATTATACGTAGGAACTGGAACTGTATCTGATTCTTCACATCTGTCACAAGATCTTGATTCCTTATCTGGAAAAATTCTACGATTAAATGATGACGGTACTATCCCTAATGATAATCCCTTCCTAAATTCTCCTGTATATTCATTAGGACATAGGAATCCACAAGGAATGACTTGGGACAATATGGGTCAGATGTATTTGGCTGAATTCGGACCTGAAAAAAATGATGAGATTAATCTCATTAAACCCGGAAAAAATTATGGTTGGCCTGAACAGCAATGCATAGGTGATGAAAAATTTGAAAACGCAATAATGTGTTATGATCCAAGCATTGAACCTAGTGGAATACTTTTCTATTCTGGTAATAAAATAAACTTGGAATCTGATTTTGTTATGGCCTCACTTAGAGCCACTAATCTATACCAACTAGATTTTGCTGATGGTCTAAACTCTCAGAAAACCATTCTAAGCGGGGTTGGACGTATACGAGATGTAGTGCAAAGCCCCAATGGAAGTCTTTATGTAATTACTTCAAATACTGATGGCAAAGGTTTTCCAGATAGTATGGATGATAAACTATTGAGGATATCAAAATGAGTGACTCATCAATTTCAAAATTTTTCGAAAAAACTAGAAAAGAGCGATTAGATATTGTTGGCAATTTTGCAAATCTGTCTGCTGAAGAATTAGAAATTTTACAAAGCAATGATGGTGGTATCTCTTTTGAAAAAGCTGATAAGATGGTAGAAAATGCAATTGGCACTTTTTCCTTACCTCTAGGAGTAGCAACTAGTTTTAAGATTAATGGAAAAGATTATCTTGTTCCGATGGTCATTGAAGAGCCATCAGTAATTGCTGCAGCATCAAAGGGTGCAAAAATTGCAAGAATTAGAGGAGGATTTGAGTCAACAGCTGATGAATCTTATAGTATTGGACAAATTCAAGTATTGGACACTGATATCAATTTAGCAATAAAAAAAATACAAGAGTCTTCCAAAGAAATTATCAATCTTGCAAATTCAAAGAGCAACACATTATCTAAAATAAATAAAGGTGCAAAAGAAGTATCTTGTAAGGAAATTAATACACATTTAGGAAAAATGCTAATTGTTGAATTGTTAATTGATGTCGGTGATGCAATGGGTGCAAATGTTACAAATACAATGTGTGAAGCTGTTTCACCACTATTGGAAAAACTCACTGGAGGAAGAACATTACTCCGTATTTTATCAAATTATTCTACAAGGAGAATCGCAAAAACAACAGCAGTTTTTGATAAAAATGAAATCGGCGGAGAAAATGTAGTTGATGATATTATTTTGGCATATCAGTTCGCAGACAATGATGTTTATCGAGCAGTCACTCATAATAAAGGAATTATGAATGGTATCATAGCTGTTGCCAATGCAACAGGTCAAGATAGCCGAGCAATTGAAGCAGCTGCAAATGCATATGCTGCAAGATCAGGTCAATACCGTTCTCTTAGCAAATGGACTAAAGACCCTGAGGGAAATCTTGTTGGATCTTTGGAATTACCTCTTTCTGTTGGAATTATTGGAGGAATTGTCAATGTTCATCCAATTACTAAAATCTGCATGAAAATTCTTCGAGTTTCTTCTGCTCAAGAACTTGCATGTGTAATGACTGCAACTGGTCTTGCTCAAAATTATAGCGCCATTAGTGCATTATCTACTGAAGGAATTCAAAAAGGACACATGAGATTGCATGCAAGAAACTTGGCAGCAGCGGCTGGAGCAAAACCTCATCAAATAGATAAAATTGTAGAAAAAATGATTGAAGAAAAGAAAATTTCACTTGATAAAGCTAAAGAAATATTACTTGATTTGGATCTATAATTCTTTTAATACTTTTAAAAATTTTTCATCTTGCCAAATTTTTTGTTCCGGATAGCAATTTAACATTTTACCATTTGTAATATTGTAAAATTCCCAACTATTACACTCTTTGTCATATTCATATGGATTTGTATTTTCAAATTCCCAGTCAAAACCGTTGACAATATTTTTATCAGGATATCCATGTCCTCGTATCAACGAAATTGTATTGTTTAGAAAATTTGTAGATATTTCAGCGTATAATGCATTAGGATATAGATAGATTACATTAGGATGAGATGTAATGGCATTAAACATATTTCTTGTAACGTATTCATTATGTAAAACTATGATCTTGTCATATTTTAATAATATATTTGGATTTTTATCTAGTTCTATATCTGTAATTGAATCATAACCTAGTAACTTCAAAATCTTGACTGCGTTTGCACTGGATTGCTCTCCCAACTCATTAATTGATACAATTTCTGTTGTTAGGCAAGTGTTACACTGTCCATTGTAAAAATCATAAAATCCATTTTTTGAATATGCACTAGCAGTGTATATTGGTATGATAAAAAGCGGCTTTTTTTTATCATAAACTCCAATTTCAGAATAGAGGTCTGATAAATCTGGTTTTAATTGAAAAGTAGCTTTCATAGGTATTTGTTTTTCATTTATAATGACAATGTCTTTTGGATCTACAAAAATATCAAATAATTTTCCACTACTCCATTTTATTAATTCTGTATTTGTTAAATTATGGATGTCTTCTGGACTTGCTGTATCTTGAATTAGATTCAAGTTTACAAAATAACCGATTATCGTAATAGCTAATAATATTGCTGAACCTAGAATAATTTTTTTAACTAATTTCATGTGTTATAGTTTTAAAAATAAATGAAGTTATTATATACTAAGTTTAGAGACAATATAAGAAATGTCGCAAATCCGTTTTGCCATACCAAAAGGTAGCCTTGAAGAAGCAACATTCAAACTTCTTGAAAGATCTTGGACTAAAGTAAATAGAAAAGATAGAACCTACAGAGTATACCTAGATGATCCAAATATTATTGTAAAAATGCTCAGACCACAAGAAATTCCTACACTAGTATCTGAAGGATTGTACGATGTTGGTATAACTGGTAAGGACTGGGTTGGTGAAACTAATGCAGATGTAGAACCAATATTAGATTTAGAATATGGAAAAATTCGACTGGTTGTTGCATTTCCTGATAAATATCACTACAAAAATCTAGATGAAATGATAGCAGATTATGCTAAAAAGAAAAAAACACTCCGCATTTCTTCTGAATATCTTATTACTGCATCAAAATTTCTAAAACAATGTAAATCTTATAAAAAATATTATGGCACAAAAGATCCATTAATCGTTACACCTTGGGTTAGACTTGGAACAAACAAAAATGTACAAATTCATTTATCATTTGGTGCTACAGAGGCAAAACCGCCTGAGGACGTTGATGCAATAATGGATGTCACTGAAACTGGAACCACTCTAAAACAAAATAAATTAAAAATTGTTGATGAAATTCTGACATCCACAGCACACTTGATTGTTAACAAAAAATCTCTAAGGGATCCACAAAAACGTGAAAAAATATTTGATATTGTAACTTTGATGCGTGGTGCTGTACATGGAAGAAAATATCTTCATATTTACCTTAATGTCGAAGAAAAGAATCTCAAAAAACTCTTAGAGCAGATACCATCTCTTAAAAAACCAACATTAAGTCCGCTTAGCGAAGAAGGTTGGTATGGAATAAACACAGTTATTCAAAAAGAGGATTTTTACAAACTAATTCCAAAACTAAGGAAAATTGCACAGGGATTAGTAGTTCACGAACCGCGACAAATTCTAGAACTAGAGGAGATTAAGCGTGACGAAGAAAATTGATGAGAATAATTTCAGTAACTAATGTTGAAAAATTTGTAGCTCAAATACTGCCAAAACAGCCACAAAAAAACAAGTCTATAGTGGAATCTATTTTAAAAGATGTACAAAAAAATGGAGATTCAGCCATAAGAAAATATGAGAAAAAATTCAGTGGTGCTGAAATTACATTATTTCGTTTATCACAAAATGAAATAAGAGATGCATTTTCTAAAGTATCTAAAAATAAAATAGATGCAATACGCTTATCCAAATCAAGACTGGAGAAAACCGAATCTGCTGTAAAATCTATCTTAAAAAATAAAATTATTAATATAGACGGAATCAAAATTTCAAAGAAATTTGTACCAATACAAAGTGTAGGATGCTATATTCCAGGCGGTTTAGCAAAATATCCAAGCTCTGTTATAATGTCTGTAATTCCTGCAAAAATTGCAGGAGTCAAGAGAATAGTAGTTGTGTCACCTCCTAATTCTAATGGAAAAATTGATCCACTAACTATTGTAGCTGCAGATCTATGTGGTGCAAATGAAATTTACAAAGTTGGTGGCGCTCAAGCAATTGCCGCATTATCATTTGGCACAAAATCAATATCTAAAGTAGACAAAATAATTGGACCAGGTGGCGCATTTGTAACACTTGCAAAGTCAATGATTAGCGAGAAAACAGCAATTGATATGCTTGCAGGTCCTACCGAATTAGGAATTATTGCAGATGCAACTGTAAACCCACGATATATTGCACTAGATCTTATCTCTCAATCAGAACATAGTAACGATACTTTTTGTTACCTAATAACAAATTCAGAAAAACTTGCAAAATCTGTAGATAAAATTATTACAGAATTATCCAATAAAATCAAGAGAAATAATTTTGTAAAATCTAGTCTTAAAGAAAATGGCTTTATTGCAATATGCAAAAGTAATTCAGATATGATAAAACTCGCAAATGAATTGGCTCCAGAACACCTTCAAATTATGACAAAAAACCCTGCTGTTTTTGGATCAAAAATCACATCTTCTGGATTAGTACTGCT
Source organism: Nitrosarchaeum sp. (assembly GCA_050749345.1). GTDB lineage: Archaea > Thermoproteota > Nitrososphaeria > Nitrososphaerales > Nitrosopumilaceae > Nitrosarchaeum. The sequence goes on from JBOGRE010000242.1 coordinate 14,591, forward strand.
AGGAAGTGACACTCCGTCATCTGCAAGTGACTATCTTTTAGGCTCAAATCATATTTTACCCACAAATGGATTTGGTAAAATAAGAGGTTCCCTCTCAGTTCTGGACTTTATCAAGATAGACACCCAGATATCTGCTTCAAAGCCAGTTTTATCCAAAATTTCAAAACACATGGAAATATTTACCGAAGCAGAAGGACTTCCAAATCACTATGAAGCAGTACGAGGTAGACTAGAATGAAAAACAATTGGTTTGAAAAAAAGATTGAAGAATTTTCTTCTATTGGAGGATATAAAAAACCAGAACTACACTCTGATGCACTTAAACTTGATTCTAATGAAAACTATGTGATCTCTAAACAATTTCAGCAAGATCTAATTACTAATGCTAAAAAAAATTGCGATGTCAGGGAATATCCTTTAGGTGGAGTAGAACGTTTGATTAATCAACTATCAAAATTTCTTAAAATAGATTTCTCTATGATAGGAGTTGGAAACGGCTCTGATCAAATACTGGATTTAATACTTTCAAATTTTGCATCAAAGCAAACCAGTGTTCTTACATCAAATCCAACGTTTGGATTTTTTGAAGAAAGATGCAAACTATACTCTATTCCTGTAATTGCAATTCCTTTTTCATCTGACATGACACTAGATGTACAAGAATTTCTCAAATTATCCAAAGATGCAGCTATTTTGTATCTTGATTCTCCAAACAATCCAACTGGATTTCAATTCCAAAAAAATGATTTACAAAAATTAGTAAAATCCTTTGATGGATTAATAATAATTGATGAAGCGTACGGTGAATTTGGAGATTTTTCTTTATCTAATATGGTAAAATCTCAAGAAAATCTAGTTGTTGTACAGACACTCTCAAAGTCATTTGGTTTAGCTGGTTTAAGATTAGGATATTTTATTGCAAACAAAAAATTTACAGATATCTTTAATCATGTCTTACAATATCCATACCCAGTTAGTACGCTTACAATCGAATCTGCAATTCTGGCATTGGAACAATCTGTTCAAATGAAGGACGCAGTTCAAATAATCAAAGAAGAGAGAAAAAGAATAATTGAAAACCTTAGAAAATATGATACTTTTGAAGTCTTTGATTCCAAGGCTAATTTTGTACTCTTTGATGCCCATGGCTCTCACAAAAGAGTCTATGATGCTCTTATAGAACAAGGAATATCAATTAGAAAATTAGGAAAAATTGGAAAACATGACGGCTGCCTTAGAGTCACAGTTGGAACTAAGGAGATGAACTCTAAATTTTTACTTGCAATTCGTGATTTACTAGGATGACGCTAACAAAAAACCAATTAGGAATCTACACAGATGATTCTATTTTAAATGATTTATCTTCCATAGATGGAATAATCTTTGA
>JBOGRE010000243.1:0-4095 GCA_050749345.1 Nitrosarchaeum sp.
CCTGTAGATAGTACAGTTGTTCCTATTACCACAAAGAAAAATGGAGGCGATTTTGATTTTAGATATGATTCAGGTGCGTGGTATTCTGCTGCCAAATTTAATGAAGAAGGAACAACTCTTACAATACGTGGATACAATAGTTACCCACTTGAGACCTATGCAAACTTTGAATTTCCTCAAATTTCAGGTAAAGAAAAATTTAATGTCACTCTAAATGATAAACCTGTAAAATTTATTCAAAGTATAGATGATAATAGATTTTGGCATGTTGCATTTACTGTAGACCCAACATCACAAGGAATTCTAAAAATTACTGGTTTTGAAAAAGGTTTACCGCCAGAAACTTCTAAAATTCCAAAATGGGTAAAAACAAATGCAGATTGGTGGTCTACAGATCAAATATCTGATTCAGAGTTTCTTGAAGGGATAGATTTCTTGTTTGAAAAGGGAATTGTTGTAGTAACAACAAAAGAAATGACCGCTAAATCAAATTGGAAACTACCATCATGGATTAAAGTAACAGCATCATGGTGGTCTGAAGATAAAATTTCAGATGATGATTTTCTAAAGATGATTGAAAACCTTGTTAAACGAAAAATAATTATAATTTAGTTAGAAAAACAATTTTTAGATTTTGTTAATAAACAAAAGAGTTTAAGATATTATAAACTGAACAATCTTATTATACAAATTTTAATCAAGCTTAATATCTAATGCTTCCATTACGAGATGAAAATCCACGTCCTTCAGGATTCAAACCAACTATAACTTATGCACTAATTGTAATTAATGTTCTAGTATTTTTTATTGAAATTGGATCTACTGGACAATTTATAGAATTTACAAATCAAAATGCATTTTCATTATTTTATAATTGGGGTGCAGTGCCAAATTGTGTTACAGGTGGAACTGTATCCAACATAGATTTTGGTGAAGGTCCACTCCAAGTCACATGTCCTGTTGAACCATACATCTCTCTTCTAAGTTCTATTTTCTTGCATGGTGGTGCAATGCATCTTGGTGGTAACATGTTGTTTTTGTGGATATTTGGTGATAACATTGAACTAAAGTTTGGTAAAATAAAATATTTAGCAATTTATCTAATATGGGGAATAAGTGCAGGATTGGTCCATATACTTGGTGATCCTGCCAGTGTGACTCCTGCAATAGGCGCCTCTGGTGCAATATCTGGCATACTTGGTGCGTATCTTGTAATTTTCCCAAAAGCTAAAATTCAGACTGCTATGATGATGGGATTCTTTATGAGAATGATGTATATTCAAGCAAGATGGTTCTTGCCATTTTGGCTTGTCTTCCAAAACCTACTTCCGTTTTTCATAGGAGGATTTGGTGTTGCAGGAGGTGGTACTGCATATCTTGCTCATATTGGTGGATTTGCAGTAGGACTTGTTACAGGTTATCTATACAAAAAAACGCATAGTTCTGAATTTACTTATGGGACAAGATATGGGTATAAAGCATAAGTCTAAAGAATAAATCAATGAAACTTTTTCAAATTAATCATGCCATTGATTACAGTATCGATGTACCCAGGAAGAACTCAACAACAAAAAGACGAATATGCAAAAGCAGTCACAAAATCAGCAGTAGAGATTCTTAAAACAAAAGAAGCTCACGTCATTGTAGTTTTTGAGGATAATCCAAAAGAAAATTGGTTTCTAGCAGGAAATCAACTTTAATTATTTTTTTAAAAAGAAAGACTAGAATAATTCCCTTCTAATCACAGGAATAAACATACAACATTATGGTCGATTACATAACCTACAACCAATTAACATAATAACAAATGATATATTTCGTATTTGTACCACTTTATCCTTTTATTCTCATTTATAATTACAAATTTTATGAAAGTTGCAGTTGTACAATTCAAGGCTTCTACTAACAAAGAAATCAATCTAAAAAAAATCATCAATTATATTACAAAAGCAGCAGAAAAAAAAGCAACGCTTGTTGCATTTTCAGAATTTATGATGTTTTATACAAATTCATCACAAACATCAAAACAACTTGCAAACCTGGCTGAAACAATTAACGGAAACTTTGTAGAGACTATCGCAAAGATAGCCAAAGAAAACCATATTCAAATTGTGGGCTCATTTTATGAAAAAAGCACAAAAAAAAATCGAGTATACGACACTTCATTTATTATTGATAAATCAGGTAAGGTAATCTCAACATATAGAAAAATTCATCTCTATGATGCCTTGGGATTCAGGGAATCAGATAAAATGGTACGAGGATCAAAGATTGCAAAACCTGTGAAGACTTCCATTGGGAAAATAGGAATGATGATTTGTTATGATTTGAGATTTCCAGAGATGTCAAGATCGTTAGCTGTTGCAGGTTCTGAAGTTTTGATTGCACCATCAGCGTGGGTAAAAGGTAACATGAAAGAAGAACATTGGATAACAATTAACAAAACAAGAGCAATTGAAAATGGTTGTTATGTAATAGCACCAGATCAAGTTGGAAATATTTATTGTGGAAGAAGTATTGTAGTTGATCCTTATGGAAAAATTTTACTTGACATGAAAAAGAAACAAGGAATTGGATATGTTAACATTGAATTAAAAAATGTAAAACAAATTCGTAAAGTTTTACCCTTGCTAAAAAATAGACGAACTGATATTTATCCTACTTTGAAGGCTTAGGTTTTTTACTATCACAATTAAAATTAGAACACTGTTTTGTCCATTTCTGCTTTCTTGAATAACGAAAAATTATCATTGGCCACTTACAAACATCACATGACATTTTTGTTGCTCTAAGTTTTGCTTTTTGTAAAAGTGGTGATGATGCTTTACAACCCCCATAAAAATTTGAACAACCCATGAATCTCTTTCTAGTAGTTCTAGATCTGATTACCATCAACTGACCTAATCTACATTCTGGACATTCTACTAGTCCATTTTTTGGAGAATTTGTCCCAAGAATCATGTATTTTCTCTCTTTTGATGACCAAGACAGGTATCCATTAATGTCCAAATATTGTATGATTTCTTTTTTGAAAATGTCTGTTTTTGACTTTGTAGTTTTTATGACATGTCTTGTTGTTTGTACAATTTGAAGATCTATTTTCTTTGAGGGCATTTTCGTAATGAATTTACTAAAACAATTTTTATAGGGAATGTGGTCAGTGACATTAGTGGAAAAGGTTTGTGTTCTTGGTGCTGGTAGTACGAAATATGGAAAATTAGCCGATAATATAGCTGACATTACTACTCAGGCATCTGTGGCTGCTATAGAAAATGCGGGAATTGACCCTAAAGATATCAAGGCAGGATACATTTCAAACGTCTTTGGAGTTGCTGACAAACAGGTACATCTTGGACCTGTATTGATGAGCAACTTGGGAATTTCAGATAAACCATCATTATCAATAGAATCAGCTTGTGGAAGTGGCTCCGTAGCATTTAGAGAAGCCTTTGCAAATGTAGCAGCTGGTTTTTATGATTGTCTTGTAGTGACGGGAGTTGAAAAAGTAACTCATACTGGAACAGAATGGACAACAACTTATTTTTCATATTGTTCAGACTTTTTCTATGAAGGACAAGCTGGCGCATCATTTCCTGGATTATTTGCATCAATGGCAAGAGCATACTTGACAGAATTTAATGCAACAGAAGAAGACTTTGCTAGAGTTGCAGTAAAGAATCACGACAATGGACTTTTAAATCCAAAAGCTCATTTACAAAAAAAGATTACAATTGACGATGTAATGAATTCACCAGTTGTTGCAAGTCCACTAAAACTTTATGATTGTTGTCCTTTCTCTGATGGAGCAAGTTCTGTAATTCTTTGCTCTGAAAAATTTGCAAAAGAAAATGGTAATAATTACATTGAAGTTATTGGTTCTGGTAGAGGCGGTTCACCTGCTGCATTACAAGGTCGTGAACGTATGACTACTATTCCAAGTACAAAGATTGCAGCTGAAAGTGCTTATAAAATGGCAGGAATCACTGCAAAAGATATTGATTTTGCAGAAGTACATGACTGTTTTACAATTGCAGAAATTGTTGATACTGAAGATTTAGGATTCTTTGAAAAAGGAAAAGGAGTTCAAGCTGTTCG
>JBOGRE010000244.1:0-11483 GCA_050749345.1 Nitrosarchaeum sp.
GCTTTTACATGTCAGTTTTGGAACACGAATGGATAATTATTCTTGATGCACAAAATGCTCATGATATTGAAACTATGTGTATTGACGTAGGAATATCTTCAACTAGTACTGTGAAAATAGTTCCACTAAATGAATTCTCTAAAGTGATTAAAAAAATTGCATCCATGAAATAATGTTTTAGATTTTATAATTTTCTAAATGCTGTGGAATTATCCATACTACATACTGCATGCCATTGATTCGCTCATACTACTCTATATACTGGAAATGTGGTTTCTAGGCTTTTGTATGACTTATTTTTGTATGATTGTATTACGATATTCTTCTAATTCTCATCTTGATAGTTCTGTTATGTTGACAAATCTTATGTTATAACAAATGTTTAGCTGATTTTAGAAATTAAAATTAGAAAAAGAAAACAAATCGTCATCCAATGACGATTGTTAATTTTTTGGCGATCTTATCGTCTTCTTGCTGCTTTTCTTACAACAGCTCTTCTTACTGCACGTCTTACGACAGCTTTTCTAACTGCTTTTCTTACAACAGCTCTTCTTACTGCACGTCTTACAACAGCTTTTCTTACAACAGTTTTTCTAGCTGCACGTCTTACAACAGCTTTTCTTACAACCTTTCTTCTAGCTGCTTTTCTTACGACAATCTTTCTAACAGATCTACGTTTAGAGGCAGCTTTTCTTTTTGTAGCCATTGATAAATTGACATTTTCATAGTTTTTCTATAGTTAGACTAAACAAAATTACACAAACTGATTACTATTTCTCAACGAAATTTTATTTTTAAAATTTAATTTTGATCTGATTTTTTAATAAACGCTTTCAGCTGATGTCTTCTTCCTTGCAACCAACTTTTTTTTCCACAAATAGTGCATTTGTACTGTCTTCTACGCTTGTATGTTGCCATTTCTGGAAGAAAAACAAGAATTTGTTTTGTTTTTGCCATGCAATATTGGCACCATCTTTGTTCTGTATCTTGATCCATTTTGTTATTTGAAATTAAAAAATTATGCTCCACGTGTCTTAATTATTGTTAAAACATCTTCATCTTGTACAATATGATCTAATCCTACTCTTTGTCCTCCAAATTTTACACTTTTCCCCCAAATCAAACCATATCTGAATTGTTTTTTCATATTTCGATGTAGTTTATTACAAATATCTTCTACAGTATCGCCCTCTCTTGCAATTAACGGTTCTTTAAAGTCTGTTTCGCCACCTTTTGGTCTCATGTATATTCTAATAAAATTAAGTTTCTCATATATTTTCTCTTTTAGTAATTCTATGTTGATTTCTGAATTTGCTGAAACTTCTATTACCTCTGATTTTATTTTTGTTTTCAAATCTTCTAGAAATTCTCTATCTACTAGATCTATTTTATTTAAAATTGTAAGTGATTTTGAATAACTAATATTTCCAGCTATGTGGTCTGCTAATTGTTCTGATGTTATGTCTTCTCGAATGACAACTCTGGCACTGATTATTCCGTAAATATGTAAAATATCTTTAAGATGTTGCTCTGAAATTTTTGTTAGTTTTACCTGTTGGGCAATGGCAATTCCGCCCATTGGAGATTTTTCAATGGTGATGTTTGGAGGTAATTTGTTTAATCTAATTCCAATGTTTCCTAATTCGCTAACTAATACATCTTCATGAAAAGGCTGAAAAACATCTAGCATAAGTAAAACTAAATCTGCCGTTCTTGCAACTGATAGTATTCTTTTACCCAATCCTTTTCCACTTGATGCACCTTTGATAATTCCAGGTAGATCGAGAACTTGGATTTTAGCTCCTCTGTATTCCATCATTCCAGGAACTACTGTTAAAGTTGTAAATTGATAAGCAGCAACTGCAGATTTGGCATCTGTTAATTTGTTTAACAGTGTTGATTTTCCGACACTTGGTAATCCAATAAAAACAACTGTAGCATCCCCTGCACGTCTAACATCAAATCCATCTGTTTTTACACCTTTTTTTTGAATTTCTTTGTCTTCTTGTTCTCTTTTTAGTTTTGCAATTTTTGCTTTTAGTAAACCAATGTGGTGGTTTGTAGCTTTATTGATCTGAGTTTTTGCCATTTCATCTTGAATGGCTTTAATTTTTTCAGGAATTCCCAAATCTATTCAATCTTTTTACTATTCTTTTCAAATAAAATCCTATGATTTTTCTTGATTATCTCTATTCTTGTGATTGGTATGGTCTGAAAATTGTTTGATTCTTTGATAAATTCTTGTAAGTTATTTCTCTCAATTTTTCAAAATCCCTGTAGAAAATTTTGTATGCTTTTGCATCATCTGCAAATCTTGCCTTGCTAAAAATTTCTTCTATAATCCCCTTTTTTGACATGTTTTTTACTTACTCTCCTAAATCCTCAACCTCATTATAATTATGAAATTTTTGTATGATTTAGTTTTAATCAATTACGTCGGTATTTATCACTGCTATTCGTAAAGATGTGTGACTTGGTTACTTGTGACAAATGCTATCATGAACATCATGATCAATGTATGGGAAAAGCAGGAATGTTTGAATGTGATTGTAAGTGTATTAAACAATCTTGACTTTTCTGCTTAGTGATTATCTCATTTGTCTCGATGATTCTTTGCTTTAAATAACAATACCCTGTAAGTAAAGTATGCCTCAATTACAAATCACTGCTGAAACAATGACTAGAATAAAGACCATTACTGGAATTAACCATGTTCGTGATGGAGATTTCATGGTTAATGAGTTGATCGATATTTTAGAAAAAAAAATCCTAGAACGACGATAATCTACCTATCTTGGATTTGAAACTAGTGGAAAATTTAAAAAATAATTGTAAAAAATCAATTATTCTTTATAATGAACTAATAATGTATTTCCCATTACTGGGTGAACTGATATTATGTTTTCGCCCTTTTCAGCTAGAAATTCATTAACTGCATCTTGAAGGAATACTCCCTTAGATAATTTCTCTGCTTCAAAATATTGGATTTTGTGAATCATTGTCATATTATTAATTTAGATGCTAATAACTATTGAAATCTCTCATTATGGAAACTAACAATAAACAATACATGGTCAAAATTTCCCACTTGATTCTGTTCTCTTAATTTTACTATTCCAAATTATCTGTTTGAAACATATCTCATGGATCTGTGTTACAAAATAATACGATAGTACTTAAGAGGTGAAAATCGTATAAAATCATGTCCGAAGAAAGAATAATGTATCCTTGTACATGTGCAGATTGTGGCAAGGAAGACAAAGTACCTTTTGAACCAAAACCTGACAGACCTGTGTATTGTAAAGCATGTCTGCCAAAACACAGAAAGTAAAAGATTTCAAGTTAATTTCGTTTAAAGTAATTTAAATTCAATTATCTTTTTCTTCTTTTTTAATAATCTGTTTTCTTATCTTTAGATCCAATGTGTTCTTTTTTGTTGATCTAGGCAAGGAATCATACGTAGCAAATATTATTTAGTTCCAAAAATTACTTGTATGAAACCCAAAACATTTGCCATAGATATTGATGGTACTATAACTGAAAATGGTGCTGGTCGAATTAATTTGAATGCACTTTCTGCCTTAAGACATATGAAAAACATTGGCCATAATGTAATCTTTGTAACTGGGCGATCATCTGTTGAAGCATACTTGTTGTCTGTCTTTGGTGGGACTACAAAAATTGCAGTAGGTGAAAATGGTGGCTGCATTACTGTAAATACAAATGAGCATATTTTACTTGGAAACATAAAACAATGTCAGCAAGCATTTCAAATTATAAAAAAAGAGATTGATAATGTTGTAGAAAAACCGGTCTTTCCACGAATGACTGAAGTTGTACTGGAGCGAACATTTGACTTGGATCTGGCAAAAAAATTGATTCTAGAGAAAAATCTGGATGTTTTGCTTTCAGACAGTCAATATGCATTTCATATCAATTCACGTGGAATTGACAAGGGTACCGGATTCCAAGAAATTATGAAACGACTATCTATTTCTGGCAATGATGTTATAGCGATAGGGGACAGTGCAACGGATATTCCTTTATTCAAAATTGCAAAAACAAGTATTGCATTAGGAAATTCTTCTGAGTATGTCAAATCTCAGGCAACAATGACTGTATCTGCTAAATCTGGTGATGGAGTCATAGAAGCACTAGATAAATTAGCACCTAAATTATCTGAGGTGTAGATTGTCATTCAAATCATTAATAGATGAAATTGAAAATAATCTCCATAAAATATTAGACGATCTATCCGTATCTGATATTTTATTTTCTGTGGAGCCTGCAAAACCCGGTTTTGGTGATGTAAGCTCAAATGTTTCATTTTTGCTTGCCAAACATCTAAAGAAAAATCCAAAAGATATTGCAGATATTCTGTCTGAAAAATATAGCCAATCTCCAAGTACTCTTGTATCAAAAGTAGAATCTCATCCGTCTGGATATATTAACTTCTTTGCTAATTGGGGAAAATTAAACCAGTTGATTTTATCTGAATCTAATTTAGATGAATTTGGGTCTGTAGACTTGGGAAAAAATTCCACAATCATAGTAGAACACACCAGTGTTAATCCTAACAAAGCTCTTCACATAGGCCACATACGTAACATTATACTTGGTGACACCATTGCTAGAATTTTAAAAAAATCCAATTACAAAGTACACGTACTCAATTATGTTGATGATTCTGGTTTACAAGTGGCAGATATTATCGTAGGTTTTAGACACTTTGGTTTTGCTCAGCAACCTCCTCAAGGAAAGAAATTTGATCATTATTGCGGTGATGATGTCTATGTTAAAACGACTGAAAAATATGAGAAGGATCCTAGTTTGGAAGATATTAGAAAAAACATCCTCCAAGAACTAGAAGATGGTAATTCTGAAACTGCCCAGTTTGCTAATAAAATAACACGTCATGTTTTAGAAAATCAGCTTGAAACATGTTGGAATTTGGGAGTCTATTATGATTGCTTAAATTTTGAATCACAAATAATTCATTCTGGACTATGGTGTAAAATCTTTGAAAAACTCAAAGAAATGAGGCTCATAGAGTTTGAAAATGAAGGTAAGAACGTAGGATGTTGGGTGATTAGGGGAGAAAATAATGAAGAGGATAAAATCATTGTTAGAAGTAATGGCACTGCAACATACATTGCAAAAGATATTCCATATGCTGCATGGAAAATGGGGTTGTTGGAAGACCCTTTTAACTACCAAAAATATGAACGGATACAACCTAATAATCACGTTCTCTGGCAAACGACATTGCTAACTAGTAGTGAACAAAAACAAAACTTTACTGGCGAAAAAGTAATTACTGTTATTGATTCAAGACAAGCAAGACTTCAAAAAATCATCACGACCCTAATGTCTAAATTCAAATCGGCAGAAGATGCATACGTTCATCTTGGCTATGAATCTGTTACACTTAGTGCTGATACTGCACAAACCCTGGGATTAAACACTGATGGCAAACAATCTCAGATGTCTGGAAGAAAAGGTCTCTATGTTAATGCCGATTCTGTTTATGATTTGCTAAAAAACAAAACCATTGTGGAAACTAGAAAGAGACATCCTGAAATGGCTGATTATGAAATTGAAAAAATTGCCCATAATGTATCTGTTGGAACTTTACGTTACGAGATGATAAAACAGGATTTAGATAAGATAATCACATTTGATTTAACAAAATCCTTAAGTTTAGAAGGTGACACTGCACCGTACATACAATATACTCATGCAAGAGCATCTAGGATAATTGAAAAATCTACCCGCCCTCCATCAATTGATGTCGATTTTTCTTTATTGAATGATAAATCTGAATTGGATTTGGTAAAAACAATTGGATTGTTCGACATTCATGTTATGGATGCTGCAAAAAATCTATCTCCTAAAGTTATAGCAAGATACTGTCATGATTTGGCCGTTGCATTCAATTCCTTTTATGAACATGTTAAAGTGCTTGATTTAGGTGATGAAAAATTAGAAAATTCTCGATTATGTCTTGTGAATTCATTTAAGTTAACACTTGAAAAGACACTAGGATTACTTGGTATTGCCGCACCTAATAAAATGTAATTTTTTAGAGATCTAGCTAATCTCAAAACCTTTCTAATTTTGAATTATGAAAAATGATTGTTGTTTTAATATGTGAGAATTTTTAAAAAAATGATTTAGTGACTATGTCCACAGCCACAAGAATCATGACCTGCACTTCCATGAGATTCATTTCCGGCACATCTGGAACATTTGTCTGCCCCTGTTGGGGAAAAGAAACCTATTCCACATGATGCACATTTCATATTTGACATGTTATTTTTAGTAAATTGCTGTATTTATTGAATACGGACGTATTTTTTATGATATAATTGAAATCAAATTGTTCAATTTACACATACTATTATTCAAATTTCTAAATGATAATCTGAATTATGGTTACTACCATCTTTATGGTAAACAAGATTAGAGAAGAACAAAACAATGAATTAATTACAAATCTTAGAACAAATCAAACAAAAATTCCAGATTCTTAAGAAATATCGTATGTTGTTCCTATAGTTATCTATAATGTATTTATTATCTTTAATCTGTCTACATGTAAGATATGACACACGTAATAAAATACTTGGGAGTAGTTGCCATTATTGCGATTTTAACGCTAGCAGCTATATCTGGAAGTATAGGCCAAGCAGATGCTTTAAAGGCTAAAAACACACACTCGACTACACACTCATATGGAAAAAAAAATATTCACAAAGTATGTGGAGCAAAACTGTGTAGTTCTGGTGAAAATCCAGATCCTATAAATGTAGGAAGGTATAATTAAAAATAACCTTCTCTAATTCTTTTTTAATTAATTATTCTATTGTTGATTAGAATAACTACAATCAGTAGATTCTTATCTAAAATTTTTAGAAAAAATCTATGGCCAAGATTAAACAAAACTCTCATGTATTGTTTTACTTTAATCAATCAAAAAAATGGCTTGTTAAAATCTCCAAAAAAGAATCACTTCATACTCATATAGGTGTCCTCAAACATGCAGATGCTATAGGAAAAGAATATGGTTCTAGGTTAGTCACTAACAAAAACAAGTATGTCTATCTTATCGAACCTACAATGTACGACTATGTGATGAAACTTCAACATGGTACACAAATAGTATATCCTAAAGATATTGGCTACATTATTGCAAGAGCTGGTATTGGAAGCGGTCAAAAAATTCTAGAGATTGGCACTGGTAGTGGTTCTCTTACCTCATTTGTTGCAAGTGTGGTAAAACCAAGAGGACATGTCTATACTTTTGATGTTGACGAAAATTTTATGAAAATAGCTGAAAAAAATATCAAAAAAGCTGATATGTCAAAATATGTTACACAACAAAATTTGGATTTGAAAACTGCAAAAAAAATGCCACTTGAAGAAATTGATGTGGCTTTAATTGATTTGGGTGATCCATGGACTGTACTTCCACAAGTTCGTAAAATGCTTAAAGGAAGTGGTTCTGTTTTTGCAATCTGCCCCACCATGAATCAGCTAGAAAAATTAACTATTGCACTAGTTGAAAATGAATTTACCGATATTGAATCAACTGAGCACATTATTAGAACAATTGAGGCACGTGAAGGAAAAACTAGACACTCTTTTCAAGGTATAGATCATACCACCTATCTCTGCTATGCAAGAAAGGCATTTTTTGGCAGGGGCTCAAAGAAAAAATCCGATACATCATCTTATGATGAATCTGAGATTCAACACGATATTGAATCTGATACAAAATCTTCCTAATCCTACCTTTTTCAGATCAAAACAAGATTTATTCCTCCAGTCTTTAGTATATTTTGTATTGGTTAGAAAACTACTCAAAATAACAGATGTTAAAAAATTCATACCTGCACGAAAAGCAAAATCCCGTAAAGGTGATAACGGCACTGTTTTAGTTATTGGAGGCAGTTATATCTATCATGGAGCTCCCATCTTATCTTCAATTGCAGCATTACGGTGTGGAGTTGATCTGGTGTATACGTCGGTTCCAAAAATTAATGTGACTCCAACTCGAGCAATATCTCCAAATCTTATTGTAATTCCTCTAGTTGATCAAAAATTAACCCGTGGTGCTGTTAACAAACTTCTTGGTGCTTTGCCACACAAACTAGACTCTGCAACAATTGGAATGGGGCTTGCAGTACAAGAAAGAGGTTCTCTAATTCTTTTGATAAAATCTCTTCTGGATAGAGATGTACGACTTTCATTAGATGCAAGTGCCCTTGTTCCTGATGTATTGCCACTTTTACCTGACAAAAATGTCGTAGTGACACCACATGCTGGAGAGTTTAAGCGTTTATTTGGAATCATACCTCCTGATTCTAAAAAAGACAGGATCTTGTTAGTTGAAAAAAATGCTAAAGATAATGGAATTACTGTGTTACTTAAGGGCGCAACTGATATTATTTCTGACGGTACTACAACATATCTTAATGAAAAAAAAACACCTGCAATGACTATGGGCGGAACAGGTGATGTCTTATCTGGATTGGTTGCAGGAATGTTGGCGAAAAATCGCAATGCTTTAGAATCTGCAGCAGCTGCAACTTTCATAAACGGACTAGCTGGAAAAGCAACTCAAAAGAAGTTTGGACTACATATGACCTCGATGGATCTCTTAGATGAACTCCCAAATGCTATGAAACCATTTGATAGAATTGTGTGAGTAAAATGCACCCTCTGAAGCATATTGATACACATATGGATAATTTGATTTCTGATTTACAAACGCTAATTCGACAACCAAGTGTTTCTGCAAAAAATGAAGGAATTGAAGAATGTGCAGTACTAGTAAAAAAAATCTTAGAAAAAGCTGGAATAAAATCTGAAATCTTACGATTAAAAAATGTGGTGCCACTTATCTATGGGGAGATAAAATCAAAGAAAAATCCCATCAAAACTTTGATGTTTTATAATCACTATGATGTACAGCCTGCAGAACCGTTTGAGATGTGGGATGATCCTCCATTTAGCGGAAAAATCAAAGGAAACAAAATTTTTGGCAGGGGTTCATCTGATGATAAGGGTGAACTAATCACTAGAATAAAGGCAGTTGAAGCATATTTGAAAACTACTGGGGATGTTCCATGTAATATTAAATTTGTAATTGAAGGCGAGGAAGAGACAGGCAGTGCACACATTGATCAATATTTGAAAAAATATAAAAAGAAATTTTCATGTGACGGTGTAATTTGGGAATTCGGTTATGTTGATTCACAAAATAGACCTATCATTGGTCTTGGAATGAAGGGATTGCTATATGTTGAATTATCTGTAAAAGAATCGATCCGTGATGCCCATTCAAGCTTGGCTGTTTTGATAAAAAATCCCGCATGGAGATTAATTGAAGCTGTGCAAACATTAAGGGATTCAAATGGAAAAATTCTCATTAAAGATTGGTATAAAGAAATGACTCCTCTATCAAAAAAAGATTTGAAAATAATTTCAAAAGAACCTTTTGATGAAAAATCATTCAAAAAAGAATTTGGGATAAAATCATTTGTAGGCAATATGCATGGATTGAGTGCTAAAAAAGCTCTAGTTGGAGGTGCAACTTGTAATATTGCAGGATTTGTTTCAGGATATACTGGAAATGGGGCAAAAACAGTACTTCCTGGAGAGGCCCTAGTCAAGATTGATTTTAGACTAGTCCCTAAAATGGATCCAAAAAAACAAGTTCTTAGATTGAAAAAGCATTTGAAATCAAAAGGATATGAAGATGTTTTGATAAAAATTTTTCATGGTGAAGCAGCTGCTCGAACAAATTCATCTGACCCATTTGTTTCTAAAGTTAAAGAAGCTGCTGATCAATCTTTTGGAAAATCTGTCCTTAATGTTTCAAATGCGGGCACTGGTCCAATGCATTCTTTTGTAAATGCTTTGAATGCTCCTTGCATTTCAATTGGCAGCACTTACATGTTTTCTCGTATCCACTCTCCCAACGAATTTGCTAGAATTGATTTATTGAAAAAAACCACGAAATGCATTTGTCTTATAATGGAAAAATTTGGAAAAAACTAGTGAAGACATCTCGGTAATTTTTTGATAATATGTGCAAGTGACACCTTTCCTGGGCCTGTAGTTATTATCACTAATGCACCTGCAAGTATTACAAGATCTATTGCATATCCTCCATTTCCTGTAAGATTTGACGCTTGTTTAACATAGAATATAGCTCCCAACATAATAATTGAAATCATTGAAGCTGAAATTCTAGTTAGAACACCTACGATTAGTAATGTTCCTGAAATTACTTCTGCAAGTGCAATTGGAATCTGCATCTCTGCTGGCAATCCCATATTTTTTAACATATTGACAAATCCTGGTCCAAATTTTCCAGATCCTTGCACTATGAAAATTACTCCTATTGCTGCTCTGATGCCCCAATTTGTAATATCATTTAATTTTGTATGATGAATGCTGGCTTCAGTCAATGTGAGATTCTGTTTGATATTGTATAAAATATTTTATCTAATTTCTTGTATCTAAAAGGAGAAAGCCCTTTATTATGCTCTAGAATCATTTTAAATATGTCCATGTATATGCCAGGCGCAACTGCTGTAGGAATTACTTTTAATGGTGGAATAGTTCTTGCTAGCGAAAAAAGGATCGCGTTTGGGAATTTTCTCGTAAGCAAATCTACGAAAAAGACTTTTTCAATCACTTCAAAAGTAGGAGCAGCATGTGCAGGTCTTGTAGCTGATATGCAAATTTTAACATTACAAATTGCAGCACTTGCAAAAATTAGAAAAATGGAACTCAAAAGAGACGTTCCTCCAAACACTGTAGCTAAAATGATGTCAAATATGATGTATGAAAGAAGATATTTTCCATTATTGACTCAGGTTATTGTAGGAGGTATAGTTGATAGTCCTATACTTTACACTCTTGACCCATTAGGTTCTGTTCTTCCAGATGAATATGCTGCAGTTGGAACTGGGGCTGAAATGGCATTGGGCGTTTTAGATCCACAATTCAAACCAAACATGACTCAAGAAGAAGCAATAGATTTAGCAAAAAGAGCTGTTCGATCTGCCGCACTTAGAGATTCTGCAAGCGGTGATGGGCTTGATATTCTAATTATCACCAAAGATGGAACCAAAGAATTTACAGAAAAAATTTAATCCCTGATAAGTCATTCACTTACATAATAATGACTTGAAATTTAGTTTAAAGTAAAATTATCTAGATTCTATTTGCCATATTGAAGTATTGAATACGAATAATTCGTGGGTAGTGTACATAATTGCAGTTGTACTTCAAACACAATCTGTTTGTTTCATTATGCCTTGATTCACCCGACTTCTGTAAGACCACCTGCTATTTACTATTTGAAAAGGTAAAATATTCCCATTAGTTACATTAGAAAATTTATTTCACAATAACACATTTCACCATTCAAAAATTACTTAATCCTTAATGATTGCATTGTATTTGGG
>JBOGRE010000245.1:0-4993 GCA_050749345.1 Nitrosarchaeum sp.
GCTTCGGCGAGGGGTGAGCATGCCATTACTAATTATCCAATACATCGGCTCAGTCATACTACATAGAGACTATACGCGACGATTCATTTTTTATTGAATCATAGTGTAGACTATACATGGATGAAAAGAAAAAAATGAAATCAAACTCAGAAGATGATTACAACAAAGCTTTAGCTTCGTCTGATCCTACTATAATATCAAAAGAAGATTTAGAGAAGATGACAAAAGAAGCCATGAAGAAGTTCAAGTCGTTATGAGTGTCGAGTGGATTGTTACTGGAATCATTTTACTAGGTGGAATGACTGCAGCAGGAATTAGCTTGTGGATTAAAAGAAGAAGAGAAGCTCAAGATGTTCCTGATTTATCATTAACAGATACAGAAACCAAAACAGATCTAGCTGAATTTAACGAAGATGAAAAGTAATTTAGAATTTAATTAATTTCAATTTCTAGCTTTCATTTTATTCCTCTCTCTCGTCTTTTTTGCATGACAATTGGGGCACAAAGCTTGGCAATTTCTGATTGAATTGTTGGATCTGTTTCCATCAATGTGATCAAAATTAATTTCGTTAAGCTTGTTGTTGCAGGCATTGCATCTGTAAGCTTGTTTTATGAGGGTGATTTCTTGGGTTGTTTGTGAAAAGCTTTTTCTTTTCAATTTGCCTTTGTGGTTGTACTTACTAGCTTGTTCAAGCTTGCCAGCTACTAATATGCCAGCTCGAATTACATCAACTGGAGCAAGCTTGCCTGTTTTTGCCCATTTTTTTATAATATTGAATAGTGAATAGGTCATATATCAAAAATTGTCACTAAAAATATTAATGGAAAATTGTTAACCAATTTATGACGAAATGGAAGAATCTTGCCGGAAAATTCACTGACAGACAAATTGACTTAATTGAAAAATTCCAGAAAAAATACGGATTTGAAAATTCAAACCAAATGGTACGAGTCTCAATTATTTTTATGATTCGTTTTATCGAAACTATGCTAGAATTTGCTGATTCTGAATATGCGAAAAAACTTGATTCAGATTACAAAAAACTCCAAAAAGAAGTCTCAAAGTTTCCATCTGTAAAGGAGCGGATCCAACCAGTTGTCAAGAAAATGGATCAAAATCTCACCAAAACTTTGAAGAATATTATAGATAGAAAAGACAGAGATTTTGTCAGCTTTACAGAAAAAAGGAAAGTAGGACGACCAAAAGCTACAAAAAAACCGCCTGGAAGACCAAAAGACGAAGGAATTTAATTCTCACATAATTTGTTAACAAATTTTCTTACATATTTTTTGAGGTATCATAGAGGTATCATGAAACACATAGTTTCAGTGTCAAAAACTTACATTCATAGAGGAAATCATAGACACAAATCAAAGACAAAGAAGCGTTGGTTCATCTATTATTATGATGAAGAAGGCAACTTTAGGACAGAAAAGGTGGATTTCTTACAAGCTATGTATTACATGACGCAGAAACGTCATAGAATGCGTGGGATTTGCGAAAACTGTGGAAGAATATGGCTGCATTTCGTCAAATCAAAGCATGAGAAGCTAGAATGTCCTAATTGCTCAGGAGAGTAAACATTATTTTCCTGAAATTGAAATTTCTTCCACAAACCTCTAAAAAATCAAGCTTAAATTGGAACACATATATAGAAAATTTATGGAAGACGAGAAATTAGAGTCTATAAAGGATCTTTTAATTTTACTTCTTTTGAGATCCAACGTAAGTTACGAAGCGATATCAGAAGTTACAGGAATAAAAGTAAAGACCCTGAAGAACAGATTTCCAATGAGCAAAATAATCAAAGGTGGTAAAGATAACTAGAAAACCTGAAGAAAATTTGGAAATAATTAAAAAATTATTGGCAGTTCTTTTATTGAAGAGTGGAGTAAATGTCAAACAAGTAGCTAAAATTTCAGAAATGTCTGATAAGACGTTGACCGAATTATATCCTAAAAGCAAGATGAAGAGGTCAACAAATGGTTGACAATACTGAGGAGATTGTAAAGAAGCTGAATATTTTAATTTCCATACAAAAAATTGTTAATTCTCAAAGATTAAAAGAAGAGAAAGAGAAAATATTTCGAGCAAAAAATAAAAAGAAAGTATACAATTTATGCGACGGTAAAAGAACTCAAAAAGAAATCGTAAGTGCATTCGACTCTTCCAAACCATACAACAAAGTTCAACCTCACGTATCATTGATACTATCAGAGCTAGAAGAAATTGGTTTAGTGTCTTATTCAAATAAAGGTAAGGAAAAAATTTACAACAAAACTTTATAATTTTAAGTCAGGTGATTCTATAATGGAAAGAAAAGTTTTGATAGAAAATTTAGTAGCATGTTGTTCAACCTCGCCAAAATCACTTTCCATACTGGAAAGGGTTAGAAAGAAGAAATCTTACAAAGATGTATCCAAAGAAGTGGGTGTTGCTGGGACGTATTGTTCTCAAATTCTAAACAAACTAAAAACTAATGGTTTAGTAGAAGGTACAGGTGGATATTTCAGACAGGTTCCTATGGTACGAACATGGAACATAGATTCAGAATTAAGAAAAGCTACGGGTACAACAATCAAAACAAATGAAAATAAACCATATGTCAAAAAATTATCTGTAAACAAACCTAGAATTCAGAATATTCCTTACATTGACCCAAAAATAGAGTCCGAAGCTGAAAAAATGACTAGACCTTATACAGTACTTTATTTATTGGAAAATTCCTTGAGATATTTTATTAATTCAAAACTATCTGAGAAATATGGCAAGGATTGGTGGGATGATATTAACATTAAATCCGAAACTGTTAGAGATGTTAAAGATAGAATGAATTTAGAGAAGACAAACAAATGGCATGCGAGAAGAGGTTCCCATGAAATTTTCTATACTGATCTGGAAGATCTCCCATATTTCTTAAATAAGGAAAAGATTTTTTTCGATCAGTTCATAGATGTAGATTTGTGGACTACTTATATTAGGAAAATTGTCAAGTTATCTAGAAATATTGTAGATCATCATAATCCATTGCCTGAAAGAGAAATTAAAAGATTGGAAGGTATGTTGGAAGATTGGAAGAGACAATTATCTTAGAAATTAGTTTATCAACAAACCATAAATTACGTAATCATGTAGATAGCGAGTCTTACAGGACTCAATCTTTGGACTTAACGATCTGAAGGGCGGTTTTAATCAATATTCCTACTTATGACAATCACATTGGCAAGAAACAATAATGCACCTATGTTTTTTACAGTCAAGACAACGTTTACTCCTACCTGTTTTCATTCTTAGTTCTTCAACTCGTCTTGCTTTTTCACTCATGAAAAATAGAATAAATCCGATTTCAAAAGTGTTTTGTTTTTTATAGCCCGATTAACAACTTTATCAGAAACTTTCATTTTGGTGTAAAAATGATAGCTACTGTACTTCTGGTGGTTTTCACTTCCATTTTTTGTCTCAGAATATCATGAGAAAGTTCTGAAACCATGGTCTTAATGTACAACGACCATTTTCTTCCCAGATCGTGTTGTATGATAAAACTATACGAATTTTCTTTTTTTTCTATGTAATGTTGCATCCATGCTACGTTTAGCCAAGAACGGAGAATTTCTATGAACTCACCCAAACTGTGAGTTCCCTTTGTGAAAATTAGTATATCTTTGAATGCCTCTTTCTCGATTTTTTGAGCCAAATTTATTATCTGTTTGTCATTCATGGAGCTTATAGCATATTTTACAAAGGGTTTCGTCATAGGGAGAAGACCAGCTTTCCTTTCATATCTTTCCCACTGAATATGGTTTGAGAGTATTTTTGATACAAGAGAGTTAAGATTAGTCTTTTCTAGTTCAGCCTCTTTCTTTAATTCTTCTAGGAGTAATGATACTAGCCGGAAGGTGATAGTCTGAGTCTTCTTTCTTTTGACTTCTGCATCGTCTCTCCAACCCACAGATAATCCATGTATTGAACGATTAAAAGACTATCCTCACTAAATCACCGTAAAATCAGTTTCTGTTATTCTCTTGTCAGGCTTGAACTTAATGCTTTTATCAAAAAGTTGATGTTAGTACGGCAAAATTTACTGTATATATGAATTGGGCAGAAGACTTCCCCTGTGTTACATTGTGTTGCTACTGACATATGAATCATATTTACATTACAACAAAGTATGACAGAAAAACTAGATCCAATCAGAATTCTTGATGGGATAATAACAGACTTGAAAAATCGAGCTCAAAACCAGGATGAAATAGGTAACTCAATAGTACTAAGCAAACTTGCAGACATGATAACACAAGTCAAAAAGCAATATCTGTTTGAAATAGCAGACCATGAACACATGAATACTGTTTCAAAATAGTAAAAAAGACATGCTCAAAGCCACTGCAAGGAGAAGAACACTGATCAACAACTCCATAATACAGATTTGTAAAAAATCTATTTTGAAATAAAGTTTGCAGTGTGTTACATTGTGTTGCTACTGACATATCAATGACAAAGAAAATATTACAAAGGATGAGTGTAGGATAATGCGAGATA
Source organism: Nitrosarchaeum sp. (assembly GCA_050749345.1). Classification (GTDB taxonomy): domain Archaea; phylum Thermoproteota; class Nitrososphaeria; order Nitrososphaerales; family Nitrosopumilaceae; genus Nitrosarchaeum. The sequence goes on from JBOGRE010000245.1 coordinate 4,541, forward strand.
ATAGATTTGCTACTGCAATTAATTGCATTGATGGTAGAGTCCAAGTGCCTGTTTCAAACTGGTTAAAAAGAAGCTATTCTGTAAGTTATGTTGATACTATAACAGAGCCTGGTGTTGACAGGCTTTTTTCTGAGACAAATATGGATAGAATACAACAGCTAAAATCAAAAGTTCTAATGTCAATGAGAGCTCATGGATCGAATACAGTAGTAATTTCAGGGCATTATGATTGTGCAGGAAATCCAGTTACAAAAAGTGACCACGTGAATCATATAAAGAATGCAACCAAGGTCATTGAATCTTGGAGGCTACAAGTTAAGGTAATTGGAGTCTGGGTTAATGAAAATTGGGAAGTTGAGGTAGTGACATGATGCGCATAATTTTATTGCAAAAAGTGATCTAGTATCATGGGACTCATTTCATGTAATGGTGTTTGTCTGCGGTACAAAGCTA
>JBOGRE010000246.1:0-2009 GCA_050749345.1 Nitrosarchaeum sp.
ACAATAAGTAAGAGCTACTATGGTGATCAAATAGTTGAAAAAGATGAAGCCAAAAAATTACTTGAAAATTCATCAATAATCAACATGGTTGGAAAAAATACTATCTCTCTTTCATTAGACATTGGAGTAGGCTCTGAAAATGGAGTAAAAAAAATTTCTGGAGTACCTTTTTTGATTGTTTTTAAAATATAATGCATCTAAATTACAAATAAGGAAATAATTCTATTGATTACATGAAAATATCCTTTTCTAAATCCAAATATGATAAAGGAAATCTCTTTTATCTAGTAACTGTAATAATATCCATTGTCCGATGATATAATGTCCGATGATTTATTGTATGATGATTTAAGTAGAAAGTTAGAATCAAAAGTTGACAATAAATTAATTTTTAAATCTAAAAGAGGAGGTCTGGAAGATGGATTCAAAAAAGGTAAGGTGATCAATGAAGTTTTAGATAAACCTACTGTGATGACACTTTACAAGATGATCACAGATCACATCATCGCATATGTTAATGGTCCTGTAAGTGCAGGAAAAGAATCTGTTCTTTTTTGGGCTGTTGATGAAAAAAATAATGATGTCGCATTAAAAATTTACTTGATAAGCACTTCGAATTTTAAAAAACGAGAACAATACATTCTAGGAGATCCACGATTTTCAAAGTTGAAAAAGGGAACAAAAAATCTTATTTATTTATGGGCAAAAAAGGAGCACAGAAATTTATCGCAGTGTTATAAGTGTGGAATTCCAGTCCCACGACCTCTTTATGTAACAAATAATGTGCTTGCTCTGGACTTTATTGGCGAAAATGGGTCACCTGCAAAGATTTTGCTTGAATCTGAAGTTGATGAAAATGACTATGTTCAATCAATCTCAATAATTACACAGCTCTATCAAAATGCTAAACTGGTTCATGGGGATTATTCTGAATATAATCTTTTTAAAACTCCACAAGGATTGGTTCTTTTTGATCTTGGTTCTGCAGTTGATCTGAGACACCCAAATGCTCAAGAATTTCTTAAAAGAGACATTAATAATATCACACGATTCTTTTCTAAAAGGGGAATTTCTGTTGAAGATCCAACTAAAATATTTGAGGATATTGTAAAATGAGCTTTGAAAAAATACTTCGAATTCCAAATGAACGAATAGCAGTACTAATTGGTAAGTCTGGAAATGTAAAATCCAAGATTGAACAGCTTTGTTATGTTACTTTAGATATAAATGGTGAAACTGGTGAAGTTTTTATCAAATCTAACGGTGATGTTGAGAACATTGAACCATTCAAAGCTATGGAGATTGTTACCGCAATAGGTAGAGGATTTTCTCCTGAAAATGCAATGAGTTTACTAAAGGAGGAAAATACATTACATGTGATTGATTTGAGAGAGTTTGCAGGAAAATCTAATGCAAATATTGAAAGGATAAAAGGGAGAATTATAGGAGAAGGAGGCAAGGCAAGAAAAAACATGGAAAATTTAACTGGAACTCGTATATCTGTTTATGGGAAGACTGTTTCAATAATCGGTGATACTAGTAAACTAAGATTAGTTGCAGGTGCAATATCTTCAATATCAAATGGTAGCATACATGGTGCAGTTTACAACAAATTAGAAGCAGCAAACAGAAAAAATAAACAAGAAAAAATGCAATTATGGGAAAATCAAGATGTCTTCGATTAAAGAAAAATTTAATCAAATTTCACCAAGTGAATTTTTTTATAGAAATAGAGATTTAGCTGGTTTTAGTAATCCTACCAGATCACTATACACGGCAGTTAGAGAATTTGTAGAAAACGCTTTAGATGCATGTGATCAGAAAGGAATATTTCCAGATGTTCACATGTCAATAAAGGCAGTTGATCTAGAAAAACCAGACCCAAAGCCATACATTCTAACAGTTAAAGATAATGGACCTGGAATAGAGTCAAAACATGTTCCATTGGCATTTGGAACTGTACTTTATGGTTCTAAATTTGGATTAAAACAGGCACGAGGTATGTTTGG
>JBOGRE010000247.1:0-6587 GCA_050749345.1 Nitrosarchaeum sp.
CCTTCTTCTATGCCATAATTTGGTAATTCATCTGAATGAAAAACTCCTCCAATGCCATAGAATTTTACAATCTGACCAATTTCCTTTCCTAATCTTATTCCTTCATATGGTGAATAACCAAACATACCCGCAAAATTCCTAATTCGAATCGCTTTGATAACTGAGTTATCTCTTAAGGATTTTTGAATAATTTTTGATTCACAATTCTTAAAGTCGTTTGTTATGTCAAAAACATCATTATTTTTTGAAATTTCTTCAAAATCAGAATTCTGTAATTTTTCAGCTATCTTGACAAGACCATGTTGTCTTTTAGCCTCAAATTCTACTACCTTTTCTAGTTGGTCTAATTGTTGCACTCCTTTAACTTCAACTACTCCTCCACCATTTTTAACAGATACATTGACATCTTGTCGTATTGAACCAATTCCACGAGTGACCTTTTTTGTACTTCGTAATAGTCTACCTAAAGATAATGCGATTTTTTTTATTTTTTTTGAATCACCCTCAACAGGTTCTAACGCAATTTCAATTAAAGGAATACCGAGACGATCCAAACTGTATTCTCTTACATCTCCCTTATCATCAAGCAGTTTTGCAGCATCTTCTTCTAAACAAATTGATTGAACTCCAATTTTTTCACCATCAACATCAATATGCCCTCCTTGAGAAACTAACATAGTTCTCTGAAAACCAGTAGTGTTTGAACCATCAATTACTGTCTTTCTCATAGGATAAATTTCACTAAAAATATTAGATTCAAGTATAGATGAAATTACCAGTGCAAGATTTTTTGCGTCACTATCTAAATTATGAGGAGGTTCTTCATCTTGTTCTACCAAACAGCTACTTTCTGAATTAGCAAAATACACTATTGTTTTAGATTTTGAACTCTCAAAAAGAGCTGCTGGATCATATTCACCTAATTCACTTTTGACTGCTCTTAATTTTCTTTGAAATTTTTTAGTATATTCATCTGATTCAAGTGGTATACAACTACAGAATAACTTTTTGTTGGTAGATAATTGCTGGTGTATCTCAAGACCAACCTTTAATCCAATGTTTTCAATGCAAAATTCAGACATTCATATCACTCATTTTTAATCATATATTTCAGAAGCAATATTTTGAAGCATTATCTGCTTGACCTCTTCAAGAGTTTCTGAATTTCCAAGAGCCCACATAGCTTTGACTAATGCTACTTCTGGAATCATATTCTCCAAAGAAATTATTCCTAAATTAAGTAAATCCCGACCGCTTTCATATACTGTCATTCTTACTCTACCATCAATACACTGTGAAGTCATGCCTAAGAAAATGCCTTTCTCGTTTGCTTTTTTTACATTTTTATACATTGTTTTTCCAATATGTCCTAAGCCAGTACCTTCAAAAATTATTCCACTATAATTCATTTCAATAATTTTCCCAAAAAGACTAGGGTCATATCCTGGATGATATTTTACTAATGCCACATTTGTATTGATATTAATCCTTGGCTGAAATTCTTTAACTTTGAAAAACTCACCTTTCATATTTCTCTGAATTTGATCATTTACAATAATGAATGCTGGATTACCTCCAATAGTTTGAAATGCACCTCTTTTACTGGTGTGATTCTTTCTAACTCTTGTTCCTAAATGACATGCAATTGTTTCATCATTTTCATCTTGATGCATTATAATATACACACCATTTGTTTTGCAGCGAACGAGAAATTTTATTGCACCTATTAAATTCAGGGCTGCATCTGACGAAGCACGATCAGAAGATCTCTGTGACCCTACAAGTGCAATTGGGATAGGAAATCCTGCAAGTGCAAATGAAAGAAATGATGATGTATAATGCATTGTATCTGTTCCATGTGCTATGATTATCCCTGAATAATTTGAAGTTGAATATTCCTTTAATTTCTCAGCAATTTTTATCCAATGTTCTGGCATTATGTTTTCTGAATATTCTGAAAACAATACCTCAGCATCTACATTGGCAATTTTAGCAAGTTCAGGAACTGATGAATTAAGTTCTTCAGCAGATAAAACTGGAGTTACTGCACCTGTTCTATAATCTACTTTGCTTGCAATTGTTCCACCTGTTGATAATAGGAGAATCTTTGGCAAAATAGGATTTTTTTCTAAGATTTCTTTTTTTTCAATATTTTTTTCAGGACTGTATATTTTCTCTATTTTCTCTATTTTCTCTATTTCTAATCCAATATTATATCCACTATTTAATTTGAGAACCAGATGCTTATCATCACTGTGCTCGTACCTTGGCATAATTATTCCTAAATATGTTAAGTCTGCAAGAATTTTGACTGAATCACCAACACCGATTTTGTTAGTTTTTAAAAATTCTAATGATTTTCCAGTATATCCTCTAAATTCAGACATTTACGAGAGTTGGTTTGTCTATTTAATAAAAACTACCTGTAATAGGAGGCCACTAGCTTTTCGCCTATCTTGAGGTTTTTTTGCTCTCTTACTTTCTTTACTGCCGCTTCAAAGTGTTTCATAGTTATTTTGGCATCAGCAGAACTTTTCTCAAGATCTTTGACATCTGGATGTGTATCTAAAAATTCATGAATAACCAAAGATACTGCAGTATTTGCAATTGCAGCAGTGTCAGCACCACTTAATCCATCTGTTAATTCTGCAATTTTATCTATATCTACACGCTGTGGATCGTTAGGATCACTAACTATTGGTATTTTTTCAGCATTAATTTTCAAAATCATCTTTCTGCTTTCTTTATCTGGTAATGGTATCTGAATAATTTTATCAAATCTTCCAGGTCTTAATAATGCTGGATCAATCATATCTGGTCTGTTAGTAGCTGCTAAAACAACAACACCGTGCATATTTTCCATACCATCTAATTCAGTAAGTAACTGACTGACTACTCTTTCTGTAACAGCTGTTTCTCCTCCTGCTCCTCTAATTGGTGCAATTGAATCAATTTCATCAAAGAATATTACACATGGTGAAGCTTGTCTTGCTCTTCTAAAGATCTCTCTTATTCCTCTTTCAGATTCTCCAACCCATTTTGATAGTAATTCAGGACCTCTGACAGAAACAAAATTTGCTTCACTTTGCGTTGCAACTGCTTTAGCTAATAGTGTTTTACCAGTACCACTTGGACCATGAAGTAAAATTCCTCTTGGCATTTTATGTCCTAATTTATCATATAATCCAGGATATTTCATTGGCCACTCTACTGCCTCTTGAAGCTCACGTTTGACATCTTCCAAACCACCAACTTCTTCCCATTTGACATCTGGATTTTCAATGAAAACTTCTCTCATTCCAGATGGTGTGACTTCAATCAATGCCTTTTGGAAATCTTCGTTAATGACAATTAGTTTATCCAAAGTTTCTGGAGGAAGTTTTTCTTCTTCCATGTTAAGTTCAGGAAGTAATCTTCTCAAACATTTCATTGCAGCTTCTTTACAAAGATATTCTAAATCTGCTCCAACATATCCATGGCTTACTGAAGCAATCTTTTCAATGTTTACATAGTTACGGTCGTCTTCATCTGTGACCAAAGGCATGTTTCTACTATGAATGGAAAGAATGTCTTTTCTTCCCTTTTTATCTGGAACTTTGATCTCGATTTCTCTATCGAATCTTCCCGGTCTTCTAAGTGCAGGATCTATTGCATTTGGTCTATTTGTAGCTGCAATGACTATAACCTTTCCTCTTGCTTCCAATCCATCCATTAATGATAACATTTGTGATACTACTCTTCTTTCCACTTCTCCAGTTACTTCTTCTCTCTTTGGAGCAATTGAATCAATTTCATCTACAAAGATAATTGATGGTGATTTTTCTCTAGCCTCTTTGAAAATTTCTCTTAGTCTAGCTTCACTTTCTCCATAAAACTTACTCATAATTTCTGGACCCGAAATACTAATGAAATGAGCTTGGCTTTCATTTGCAACTGCCTTTGCAAGTAATGTCTTTCCTGTTCCAGGTGGACCATATAACAACACACCTTTTGGAGCTTCAATTCCTAATTTCTCAAAAATTTCTGGATGTCTTAATGGTAACTCTATCATTTCTCTTACTTTCTTTATCTCATCAGTCAAACCACCAATATCCTCATAAGTCACTTGAGGTACTCCTCGTAATGTTTCACCTTTTTCTGCAATATGGAAAACAGTTTTTTGAGTAACTAACACTGCATCTGCTGCTGGTGTTACTCCAATTACTTGAAATGTTAAACGACCACCAAAGTATGGAACCATTACATTATCTCCTTTAATCAAAGGAACACTTTCTAGAGCGTCTGCAAGATAGCGTTCATCAATTGGAGGAATTGCTTCAAGTGGCGCTACTACAACTTTTTCAGCTGCAACTGCTTTAATTTTTCTTACAGTGATAGCATCGCCTATTGCAATACCTGAATTATTACGACCTAATCCATCAATTCTGATAATTCCTTTTCCTTCATCTGATGGATAAAGTGGAAGACATTTTGCAACGGTTCTTCTTTTACCCTTAATCTCAATTACATCACCAGTAGAGGCATTTAGTGTATCCATAGAATCATAATCAATTCTTGCAACTCCACGTCCCACATCTCGTGTATATGCTTCTAAAACTTTTAGGGAAAGTGCATTTTGGCTCATATAACAAACCCCCCAGTCTAATTTTTATATCTTTGTAGTAATTTTATCAAATTACGCAGGCAAAATCACAAGCTTAAAATCCTTAATGAACAAGACACGATCTACTTGGGTAAGAGACCATTAGTAAGAAGACGTGGCCGTGGAGGATTTCAATTTAGATCTACTTCTACTGGTAAAGTAGGTAGTAAAGCAAAATATCCACGTTTTTCATTATCTGAGCAACATGAAGGTCTAGTCATGGATTTAGTTCATGAACGCGGTAGAGAAGCCCCTCTTGCTAAAGTGCGATTTGAAGATGGTTCAGTCTCTTTTATGCCCGCAGTTCTTGGTACTAAAGTAGGCGAAACATTACAATTTGGATTAAAATCAAAAATTGAAAAAGGCAATGTAATTAGTGTTCAAAATATTCCTGATGGGACCATAGTGTGTAATGTTGAAAAACACTTTGGTGATGGTGGAGCTATAGTAAAATCTGCAGGCACCAATGCTACAGTTTTCTCTCATGGTGAAGAAGGTGTTACGCTAAAACTTCCATCTGGAAAATTCACCACACTAAATCCAAAAAATAGAGCAATGATTGGAACTCTTGCAGGTGGTGGAGCAAGTGAAAGATTCTTTATGAGTGCAGGTAATAAATGGCGCAGTTTTAGAGCTAAAGGAAAAAAATTCCCTATTGTCAGAGGTGTAGCACAAGCAGCCTATGTTCACCCACACGGTGGTGGAAGACATCAACACGTTGGACAAAGTTCTACTGTTTCTCGTAACGCTCCACCTGGAGCTAAAGTAGGTAGCATTGCTGCCAGAAAAACTGGTAGAGCTAGAATCAAAGAAAGAAAGTAACGATCTAATTTTTCTTGCCTAAAATTGATTAATACCTCATTTAAACAATTTTTTGTATGTCAAAGCAAAGAATCCGAATTTTTGTAACAGGAAAAGTGCAAGGTGTATTTTTTCGTCAAGCTCTAAAAGTAATGGCTAAAAAAAATGATGTTTTTGGTTGGGTAAAAAATCTCAAAGATGGTAGAGTTGAAGCCTTACTTGAAGGTGATGAAGATAAAGTAAGTAGGCTAGTTGAATGGTCTCACGGAGGACCAGCTAATGCACGAGTTGAAGATATAGAAATCCGAAATGAGAAATTTATTGGAGAATTTTCCAAATTTGATGTGTTGTATTAATTAATTGTTTCAAAAGCATTTTTTATTATTTCTTTGAGTTCTGTGATCTCTTGTCCTATTTTGACTTGTAATATTTGAGGAACTTCTTTTCTGTCTTTTTGAATTTTAATTATAATGCCTTCTCTTTCTGGTTCTACATCTGCAAACCACCTAAACGTCATAGACTTTCCAAAAACAACTCGGTGCATTCTGATATCTTCAACTACCTTTTCTCCTAATGAAAGACAAAATTCTCTTATCGAATCAAAAAGTGGTTGAACTGTACTTGGAATTTGTTTTTTAAAATCATTATAATTTCTCTTGCTTCCAAAAGAAACTATTCCTTCCATGATAATGAAAATTTAATTTTAATTATAAAGGTAGTAGATCTATTGGTTCCAGTCTAGACTGATAACCCCATTTCAAGGCATACAAGATCCGCCACGTAGACGAGGAAGCGTGGATGCTCCACCTTAGGATTGCTCCCTCCCGGACCTCATCACTTTCAATGGTTCGAACTTGGAAGTTATCCCTTCGGATAATTCCAGTCCTGTAACCACCCGCCTCGGCGTGATTTCATTTCCGCACATCAAGCGGGAATTGCCTATCTAGAGATTTACCCAACAGTTGCTGATCTCTGCATATAGCCGGTTTCAGAACAGGGCACGGCTGGCACCCCAATCCTACCTACTACCGTTTTTTCTAAGATGATATGTTATATTTGTATTAGGTTTGATTTTCTTTTAGTTTTAAAACCATATTGCAAACAGAGCAGATCTTTCCAGTGCATTGATTACCACATGTTATAC
>JBOGRE010000248.1:0-2151 GCA_050749345.1 Nitrosarchaeum sp.
GATTGAAGAAAGAGCAGAAAAGAGTGGATTTTCACTAGTAGAATTAGAGGGAGACATTGCAGTTGTTGGAAATGGTGCAGGATTGGTAATGTCCACGTTAGACATGCTATCAGATAACGGGGGTAAACCAGCATGTTTCCTAGATGTTGGAGGTGGGGCAACAACTGAATCAGTTTACGAAGCACTTACTTTAATTAGCAAAATGAACAGGGTCAAAGGAATTCTAGTTAACCTTTATGGAGGAATTGTAAAAACAACCGTAGTTGCAGAGGCGTTTCTTAAAGCATATGACAGTAAATTGATCAATCTTCCAGTATTTGCAAGACTAAAAGGCACCGAGTCTGAAAAAGCAAAAATGATGTTAAAAGAATCTAGAACTAAAATTTATGATTCAGTAGAAGAGGCAATTAATGCAGCGGTGATGGGGATTAAAAAATGACAGATATTTTCAAACTATTAAGAGGAAATCCTGAAGATTCAGATTACAAGAAAAAAGGTGTAATTGTTCAGGGAATCACAGGTGCGTATGGATCATTGCATGCAAAAAATATGATGTCATATGGGACAAATATTGTTGCAGGGGTTACTCCAGTAAAAGGAGGTCAGAAATTTGAAAATAAGGTTCCAATTTACAATACAGTTAAAGAAGCAGTAGATGCAAGCGGTGCAAAAATCTCAATTGTTTTTGTGCCAGCAAAATTCTTTTTGGGAGCTGCAAAAGAAGCACTGGAAGCAGGAATCAAACTACTTGTAGCAATTCCAGAACATGTCCCAGTTAGAGATACAATGGAAGTTATAGATTTGGCAAACAAAAAGGGCGCATTAGTTATTGGACCAAACACTCCAGGAATAATGATTCCAGAATTAATAAAAATAGGAATTATGCCACCCACTCCATTTAAGGCAGGAAAGATTGCAGTGCTATCAAAAAGTGGCACGTTACTATATGAGATTTCTGATGCACTAACAAATGCAGGATTTGGACAGTCCATAACAATAGGAGTTGGAGGAGACCCAATCAACGGAACACGAATGATTGATGCATTTGACATGATCAAAGACATTTCAGATTTAGAAGGGTTAGTAGTAATAGGAGAAATAGGAGGAGATTCAGAAGAAATTTTAGCTCAACACATTATAGATATCGGATTCAAAAAACCAACTGTTGCATACATTGCAGGAAGATCAGCGCCAAAAGAAAAGAGGATGGGGCATGCAGGAGCAATAGTAATGGGAACATATGGCTCTGCAGAATCAAAGGTATTCATGTTTAACAAGGCAAACATACCAGTAGCAAAGAGACCTTCTCAAGTACCGGTATTACTAGCAGGAAAAATGCAGCAATCCGATTAGAATAAAAGAGAGAGATTAAGGAGAAAATTAAATGCCCATTACGGATCCAGAGAAAAAACGTATTGCACAAACAGCTCGTCTAGTTATGAGGATATGCTTTAACTGTGGATGTAGAAACGACATCAATGCAACCAGATGCAGAAAATGCAGAAATCCATATTTGAGACTAAAGAATAGAAATCTCGGCGTCAAAAAGTAGAATTAGAAATTTATCAATCTTTGTCTATATTCAATAATTGCTAATTTCATCTTGGGTTGATATTTGGAGATAAATGACCGTACAACCCTTTCATTTTCTAATTCCTCAAGACTCAATTGCAAGTCATCAGGTAATTGGTCATTCATTTGATGGAGTACTTTAGCGGCTTCTATGTACTGACCTAAATTTGCTGCATAGTCAAATGCTAACTGCATTCGTTCAACTAGTGCATCAAATTCATGTAAAGACATGTTTGATTGTTTGATTTTCAGTAAAAAAGGTCAAGGGTATCATGATATCAGACAGATAAAGAACCAAACCTAAAGACAAAAAAGATACTTGTTTTGTAATTTTATTGGACCGGTTGTCTAGTGGTTAGGATGACGCACTCACACTGCGTAAGGAAATACTCCCGCAAAGGTCGTGGGTTCAAATCCCACCCGGTCCATTAGTTTGATTCAACTTATGATATGAACTAGAAGTAAAATAATAAAAAATAGATCATTCCAGTATTATCAAGACTGTTTCTAACTCATATCTTTAAAATATTACACCAATAGAAGAAAGTAAAATTATGGATTTTGGGTCTAGTTTTATTT
>JBOGRE010000249.1:0-2153 GCA_050749345.1 Nitrosarchaeum sp.
GTTATAGATTCTCCACAATATATTTTGATTTAATTTTAAAAACCAAAAAGCCAGAAAAAAATACACCGATTGTTAGAGATATCAAAAATACAATGGTGGTAAATGTAGGTAAACTATTGTACAATACTAGTTGATGTGCAGTATCTAATAGCGGAACCATCGGATTTAGAAGTAGAATTTGACGTAGATTTTCTGGAAATGTTTCTAATGAATAGATTATAGGGGATAAAAAGAACCCTGCTTGTAAAATTACTTGCCAAATAAACTTGATGTCTTTAAAGTGTACGTTCATTATGGAAAGGAAAAATGACACTCCTAAAGATAAGAAAAATAAACTGACTAAAAGCAATGGCAATAATACAATCGTTATGGGTGGGACAAATTGAAAAACAGCCATAAATACTCCAAGTGCAGCAAACTCAAAAAGCATCATAATAAATGAAGTTAAACAGGCACTAATTACGATAATTTCTTTTCTAATGTATATTGTTTTAAGAATTCCAACTCTGTCTGATAAACTTGACAATCCCAGTGTTGTAGCCCTGGAAAACATGTACCATATAATTAATCCCAACAGTAAATACAATGGATAGTTTTCAATTTTTGTTTGAATGATATTTGTAAAAACAAAATAAAGAATAGATAGCATTAAGAGTGGTTCGAGAAATGACCACACAAATCCAAGAACTGAATTTCTGTATCTAAGTTTTACCTCATTAAATGAAAATAAAACTATTAAATGCCTATATTTCCAAATATCTTTTATAATATTATCAGTCATGATTTACTGGTTTTAGTTGGGTCTAAATATATTCGTGCTATTATTTTCATATTAAACTAATCAAAACACTTCATGCTTTCTGGTAAAAATGATACATACATCAAATGGATTACATAAATTTAATTAAACACATGGCTAAAACCGTATCATGTCATTGTATTCAGAGAGTAAACAACAAAAATATCTAAAAAAAGATTGGTCTGCATTTCTGAATTTTCTTGAATCTATAGAAGATAGAAACAAACAGTTAGTACATCTAAAAAGAAACCCCTTTGCTCTTTTTGTGGATCCTGCATCATTTTGTAATCTTCAATGCCCATTTTGTCCTACCGGCAACAGAATCAATGCAAGAGAACCAGAAAGTCTTGCATTAAATCATTTTAAAAAATTAATTGACGAAGTTGGCAATGACATATTTCATATTGGTTTTTACAATTGGGGGGAGCCTCTGTTAAATCGAGATCTAGTAGATATGCTAAATTATATTAAAAAATTTTCTATTAGCTCTGAGATTAGTACTAATTTGAGCATTCCATTAAGTTATGAGCGAGCAATCGAGTTAATGGAGACAAACATTGACAGAATAATAATGTCCATTGATGGAGTCACTCAAGAATCTTACCAGAAATACCGGGTTGGAGGAAATCTTGCATTGGTATTCAAAAATATCAAGCTTTTAGTGGATGCAAAAATTAAAACACAAAATACCAACACATTATTGGTGTGGAGATTCCTTGTATTCAAACACAATCAACATGAAATTGACAAGGCAAAATCCATTGCTAAGGAGTTTGGAGTTGAGATTGCATTTGAAAAACCGTACGTGTATCCAAAATTTGAAGAATGGGGTTCGACCATTGAAAAATTCCGACCTGTAAATTTTTCTTCCAATGAAGAAAAATTGATTTCTCAGCCAGAACCACCGATGGAAAATACAAGGATTCTAAATTCAAAACTCGTGCTACCAAAAAGTTGTGATTGGCTGTGGTTTATGCCAATAATTAATGGAAATGGCAATGTATCTCCATGCTGTATAACCACTTTTGATAAGCAAGACTTTGGAAACATCAAAGAAGACAAACTAATTTCAATACTAAATAATAAAAAATTTGTCAATGCTAGAAAACTCGCTTCAGGACAAGAGATAGAGCCCAATCTTAACTTGATTTGTGAAAAATGCCCCGGTAAGGAGATATGGCACAATTCCGATGAAACAATAACTACAGTCTTTGAGTCATTGTTATCAAAATTATCTCCAATTCATCCTCAGATTAAAAATTTGACAGTAAATGACATAGATTGGGAAACATTTCAAAAATTAAAGAAAATGGTAATTTCACAAGAGACAGGTATTGAATACAATGAACATAAC
>JBOGRE010000250.1:0-4147 GCA_050749345.1 Nitrosarchaeum sp.
GACCTACTGGACCTTGTGGACCTTTATCACCAAGAGGACCTTGTGGACCGGTTAATCCTTTGTCGCCAGGTACACCTTGTGGACCTAATGGACCTTTATCACCAAGAGGACCTTGTGGACCTTTATCACCAAGAGGACCTGTTGGACCTTGGATTCCTTTTTCTCCCTGAACTCCATATTGACCGGTTGGACCTTTATCACCAAGAGGACCTGTTGGACCTGTTAATCCTTTGTCACCTGGAATGCCTTGTGGGCCTTTGTCACCCTTATCTCCAGGAACTCCACGTAATCCAATTTGTCCTTTATCACCAGTTGGACCAGTTAGTCCTTTTTCTCCTTGAGAGCCAATTGGACCTCTCAGTCCTTCAGGACCTTTGTCTCCAGACTGACCGGTTGGACCTTTATCACCTCTATCTCCAGATTGACCAGAAATTCCTTTATCGCCTTTATCACCTTTATCACCAGTTATTCCTTTTTCTCCTTGTGGACCTTTGTCACCTGGTGGTCCTTTGTCACCTTGTGATCCTTTATCACCTTGAATACCTTGTAAACCAGATGGTCCTTTGTCACCTGAGACACCTTGTGGTCCAGTTGGACCTTTGTCCCCTTGTGGGCCTTTATCACCTGAAACACCTTGTGGTCCAGTTGGACCTTTGTTACCTTGTGGACCACCATAACCATATGTAGAATCAGGAGTTGATTTTACAGTACGTTGTGGCTTTGGTGATTCTATTTCAGTTCTAGTCTCAGGTTTAGTTTCTTTTGATGGTTTTCCTAAAGAAACATCAAAAACAGAATGTAATGAGGAAAATAGATCTGTAACAACAATCCAAACAGTGTCAAGATCATAAACAGAAGAAGGAATTGGATTTTCGTCAGAACCAAGGGTCTCTGTGAATATGCCGTCTTTTACTCGAAGATGAAAATTTCCCTTCCATAATGAAGAAAATTGTTTATTTCTAATTTTGTCAACAAGTGGCTTTGAGTCAGTAATGAAGATCTGCGCCTCATAAATGCCAGATTGCCTGAATGGTGCTTGACCTTGAACCTCTAATCTTGGACGATATGACATAATCGTTTGTGTAAATTCCAAGTATTTCTGTATTTGGTGCAAAATGTTTCGTTTTTTTACCACTCCAAATGTGAATTAGCCTCAAAAATGGGCACCATCGAATCAAAGGTCACAAATCATAAATAAAAAAGAGATTCGGGTTTACGCATGAATATAATTAGATTATGAAAGTTAAGAAAGAACAAGCAAAAATAGAAAATAGTTACAAGTAAAAATTTGGATGGATACAATAAATTGTGGGATATTGACAAAGTTCACAATTGTGTCAAAGTGAAGTTTAAAGAATTTTTTCCATTCTCTACGTAGATTATCCATTGACTTCTCTATTTCTGACCAACTAGATGTCCATAATGGAGCAATTCCTGTACTTTCTTTGGAGTATTTTTTGTTTCAACCATGCCAAATTGTTTAATTGTTAATACTTAAAGCATTAATAATATTTTCAACTTTGATATTATTAGTCAGTCTGTCATGGTGAAACAAAATGAAAAATAATAAAAATCATCAACAAAGATTAGATGATTTAATCACAATTATGAAAAAGTCAGGATTTCTTAATGATGACAAAGTGGAATTCGCCATTAGAAAAATACCCAGACATGAATTTGTTCCAATATTGCTCAAAGAAGAGGCATATGAAGACACTCCTCTAGCAATAATGAAAAATCAAACCATATCTCAACCATCAGTGGTTTCAAGAATGACAGAATGGTTAGATATCAGAGAAGGACAAAAAATTTTGGAGATCGGTAGTGGTTCAGGATGGCAAACTGCCATTCTATCATACTTGGTAGGAAATGGTAAAATTTACTCCATTGAAAGACATTCAGAATTGGCAGATTTTGCCAAAAAAAATCTAGATAAATTAGGAATAAATAATATTAAAGTAATTTTAGGAGATGGGAATTTGGGATTTTCAGAAGAATCACCTTTTAATAGAATAATAGTTACTGCAGCATGTAAAAAAGTTCCAGAGTCACTACTTGAACAATTATCGACAGATGGTTTGTTGATTGCACCTGTGGGAGAATTCCAACAATCACTTATTTTATTAAAAAAGACAGATCATGGAATTGTGGAGATAAAAAATCAGCCAGGTTATGTTTTTGTACCACTATTAGGGAAAATTGACGAAGAAAAATAGGTAATTTATGGTACATGAATATTTAGATGAACTAAATGTAAAAACAAGTTATGAGTAATGAGGTCATTAGATTCAGCCAGGTTAGAACTAGGCTTGATTCAGGATAGTATTTATCTAGATTAAATGTCCAAGATGAGCTAGTGAAGAAGCCATTTCAAAAAAAATCAAATGAAAAAGAGATAGAATCTAAAAAGTTAGATCAGGGCGAAGAGACAGGGTTAGTAGATCCAGACTATAATCGTAAAAAATTATTTAAAAAGGGGGTAAACCTGATGGCCGATGAAAAGCTCGAAGAGGCAGCAGTCATTTTTGAGCAAGCATTACGAATAGAGCCAAACAACATTGAGACTTTGATGAAATTGGGCTATGCAAGATTTCACTTGGAAGAATACAATGAGGCGCTAAAGATTTACGATAAAATTTTAGATATAGATGTAACAAACCCAGAAGCTTGGAATTTAAAAGCACTAGTACATTATGAACAAAAAAAATATGCTAAAGCACTGGATTCAATTGAAAAGGCAGTAGAGTCAGATCCCACATATGGAATGGCTTGGTATAACAAAGCATGTTTTCTGTCTCTAGTAAATCAAGTTCCAGAATCACTTGAAGCATTAAAGCGTTCAATTGAAATTGATGTAAAAAATGCAAGAAAGTCAATTAGGGACAAAGATTTTGCAAATGTCAGAATTGAAGAAGGTTTCAAAAGAATTGTAGAAGTAGTAGTTTTAGAATCAATCAGACAAGGATATCACACAATTGGTTCTATTGTGTGGACCACATTTCTAGATAAAGCTGATGCAGATGATGCATTAAAAAAATTGCTTGAAAAGGGATTAATTGTTCAAAATGAAAAACGAGATGGCCTAAGTAAAATTCCAATTTATGATCTTACAGCAGATGTTGCAGAGAGAATGGGAAAAGAGAGAAAAGGGTTATTTGGAATCACAAAAAAACAATTACCAAAACCAGTCAAGAATCTAAAAGAGATCAGTCAAGCTATACAATCAGTCAGAGAAGCAATAGAAGAAGAAAATGTTGAAAAAACAATTCAAATCTTTGATGAATTTATTGACTCAACAAAATCAGGAGAGCAAATGATTGAACAATTCTTCGAGGAGCACAGAGAAATCAGATTATGGAAAATCAGATTAAAAGACAGAGGGATAGACTATCTTATTGAAAACAAGGGTAAGATGCTGAATCTTTTTGACAATATAGAAATTACAATTACCAAAAAACTTAGAACTGAAATATCCTAAGTTACTCTGCAGACAAATCCCAATAGTTTGCATCATGTTGTTTTGCTATTGGTTTCTCAAGGTGTTTCCATTCTTTGAAAGAGCGTACATACAGCTTAACATTAGGTAATCCAACGGATTTTAGTGCGTAATAAGCCAAACCAGAAAGGGTTCCAACGCTTCCACAATAAGTAATAATTTCAGAATTGCCTGAAATTCTTCTGTTATCTAAAAGTCGTTTCATATCCTCCTTTGGTCGTAGAATTTTATCTTGAGTTGCAAGAGTTCTATACGGAAGGCTGATAGCACCAGGAATATGTTGTTCCAGATAGTTTAACCTCTCCCTATTATCAATGAGAATTACACCTGGTTTATCTTTTGATGTTTCCAAATAATCAAAAGTAGCTAAAATTTCAGGTCTAAGATGAATAGAGTGTTCCTTGCTTTGTATTTCTGGTGTTTTATTATCATTTTCCAAACCAAGTGATTTCCAAGTACTAAAAGTTGTTTCAAGTAAAGACACATTAGAATGACCAAGATATTCCAATGTCCAAGCAACCCGAGACGCAAGTGCACCAAATGTATCATCATAAACGACTACAGGAGTTTCATCGTCTATACCCATTGTATTTACAAGTTTTAAAACACGTTCAGGACTATCATCAGATAATAAATTTGCCAGTGGAAGAT
>JBOGRE010000251.1:0-8432 GCA_050749345.1 Nitrosarchaeum sp.
AAATTGACCTAAAAAACAGTACTTTAGGGCATGAAGAGAAAAGATATCAAATCTGGTGGAGTGATTTATCTATTTTTCATCCAAGGTATTTTATCAGTTAGATTAGAAATACACAGTTTTTTCAAGGAATTTTAGTTCAAAAAAAAAAGAAACCGATCACACTAATTTTTTATTTGTGTGAGGGGAATCCAGGATTGGATAATGTCTTTATTCAAGGTAGCAAATGCGTTTACGTTGTCATTGAATGTTTTAATGTTTTGTACGGTTGCATCAATTGTAGTTTTAACAATTTGATTTTGTACAGTATTTGCTTGAACAACTTGCTTGCTGATATCTACAAATGTGGTTTTCATTGTATCTGGGATTTCAGTTGAAAAACCATTCTTTTGTGCAAATTCTTGTTGCATTGATATTGAAGCATCGATTGTTTTTTCACAGGCTTTGACACATTCTTCTTGTAGATGTGTCACTGACTGAAAATACTGTGGTACATTTTTTGTAACATTTTCAAAGTATTTTTGAACATTTTGCTTGTACATTGAATATACATTTCCTGATTGAGTTGTTTGTGGAGTTTGTGTATTCATGATTCTGTTTGAATATAGGGTCTTATATACTATTGGTAATAGGTGGTAACAGATGGTAATAATAGGATATTAACGTCATTTTGTTGAAAAATAGGAATAATAAGCACTCTAGGGGTTTGGATAAAACGATATCAAACGCTATCAAAAAATAATTTTAAAAAATTTAGTTTATTGAGGATTGATTTCCATTTTACCGAACTTGCCTTTTGTTAAGGAAACATCACCTTTGAATTCATTGGTATAACCATTTGTGATAACTATCACATCTCCAATGTTAACTGCTTTAATATCGTCTCCCCATAATGTTAGTTTGATGTCATCTGATCCATCAGATATTACGGCATCACAAACATCAACTGTACCACCTGTTTTTAGATTTACAGTTCTGGGCTCTCCTTTGCTTTTTACTTCGGCTTTTAGATTAATTCCACTTCGCATTTTTTTTACTTGTGAAACTGATTGAAATTCTGCCATATGCTTTGACATCAAATTGGATAATTATAAGCTTTTTTAAAATAATCGTATAGAGGTAATTAAAAGTAGGTCATCTCATTTATTCAAAGTAATCTATAATTTTTTTCTTAAAAATTATGGCTCATAATAGGAAATAGCATGGAATTAGGCAAATGGATCTAATAGTACTAAAAAAATAGGTAAAACATGGATCTTAGAAATTTTGTTTATTATTTTGAGTATTTTTCCAGTCAACTAAAGATAGTATTATACCTATCAATAGCGTTATAATTCCAAGAATTAACAAAATCCCAGATACTGCTAGAGGCAAAATTTTATTCATAAAAGGTGAGCCAGTATTAGAGAGAATATCAGAATTACCGGAATCTTCAGAAAGCATTACAACTACATTAATTATCCTAGAACCATGATTTTGAATTTCAAAGTTTAGCGTATCAGATTTGGTAATGTCTAACATCTCAAAGATTATTGGGCCATCTTGAGGAAAGACACCAAAATCATCCCCATAAATATTAGAAATGGATGTAGAAAGTTTGTCACCATCATGATAATCAATTACCTGCACACCCCATAATAGATGAATATCAGATGATTTAGGACTGTATGAAAAATAACCAGATTCACCAGGTAGAATTTGAATATTATCAGAAATTTGATCAAACATTCCTTCAAACGTGGAAAGAATGTAAGAATCACTATGATCAGTAATGTTAGTAGAGAAAACAGAGACCATAATTGAGAGCGAACCAAAAATTAGTATCGAACCAATTATTCCGATTATAGGACCACGTTTTTTCATTTTGATCAAAATAATAAAAATAAACCATACTTTAACACTAACGGTAAAATAAATATTTTTTATAACAATAAAATTATTTTAGTTATAAAAATAGAATGGGATCTATTTCCTAGCTTTCTTTGAAGGAGTCTTTGATTTTTTTCTTGTTGCTTTCTTTGAAGGAGTCTTTGATTTTTTTCTTGTTGCTTTCTTTGAAGTCTTTGATTTTTTTCTTGTTGCTTTCTTTGAAGTCTTTGATTTTACTGACTTCTGTTTTTGTGACGATTTTCGTTTTTTAGCAAGTAATGCTTGAAGATTTGAAGATACTTTCTCAAGTGCTTTTGTAGCAGATTCTTCAGCTCTGGTTTTTTGTTCTAGTTCTCTAACAAACTTTTCAGCCGCTTTATGACTTGCGCTCATTGTTTCACGTAATGGTGGCTTTGATTTGGATTGTTTTTGAATTTTTGTGCTAATTTTGGATTTAATTTCGTGGTATTTGGAAACGTACTCAGCAATTTTTTTTGCTGTTTTTTTCCTGTTTTTTATCTCAAAATCTAATTCCTGAATACGGTCATGTATTGTACTTAATCGAGATTTTGCATATTGCTCTTCTTCAGGATTTTTAGCAAATTCTAGTTCCTGTTCTGCTTCACTTAGTGCCTCTTTTTCACGGTTTAGATTCTCACGAGCTGCTGCAATTAGTCTTTCAATACTTTCCAATTGTGAGGTTTTTTGATTTAGAATTCCAGAGACATCAGTTACATCCTCTTTTTCAGATTCAATTTTTCGATCTATTGAATTCAAACCAGAGGAAGATCTTCTTTCGAGAGATCGTACTTGCTGGAGTTGTATTTCAGCTTTTTTCCTAAGATTAGTCGCTTCTTGTTTCTTTTGCCTTAGTGTAATTATTAATTTTTGTAGAGATACCAACGATTGAATGAAGACAAATGGTCGGTTAAGTTGTGAATATAATCATGATTTGACTTACCAGTTAACAAAATTAACATGCTTTGATCGCAAAAATCGATTTTTTAAAAAAATATTAGTAAAGAAATTTATTAAAAAGAATGAAGTTTCACCCAAAAGATTTACCAGTATCAAAGACATATGATCTTAAAGATGTCAAAGATGCATCAGATGCAGTTGAAGATATGGTGAAATTAGGGTTCAATAATCGAAAAGAAGGTTTTAGAGTGTTGATGCCAAAAGAATCAAAACTTGCAAAAAGAATAGGGTATACAGTGACAACAGGAGTCACATACGGTCTTAGACAAAAAAAGGAGATTAGAGACATAAGATATTGGACATATCATCATGATGAAAATCATTATGCAATAGTTTTGATCAGTAGCAAAGATTTGACAGAATTAGGGTTTTGATTTCTCAAATATTTTGTATAGTTTTGTTCTTTTAGATAGTACACCAGCTAGCATTATACCAAGAATCGTTCCTCCAATAACATCCATTGGAAAATGCTGAAGAACGTACACTCTACTAATAGATACCAATAAAGGATAGAGAAGTAGCAAGTATGAACCTCTAGGAAATCTTTCAGATAAAGCATATCCAAGTACTATTCCAAAAATCATAGTCCTTGCTGCATGTCCAGATGGGTAAGAGGCATTGTCTCCTCCTTCACAAAACAATGCAAATGTATCATGGCTGATTTTTACTGGAAATGGTGCACCTACATAATCAAAGTCAGGTCTATCCCTATCCATTCCACACTTTATGTATCCAGTAAGTAGAGTTGATAAAACAATTAAAATCATCAGGGTGATTCCAATTCTTCTAGTTTTTTTGATTAAAAGCATCAATATGCCAAAACTTAACATCCAAATTGTATCACCGCTTTCGGTAATGATTTGCATGATAATATTCAGAGACGGGTTTCTCACATGGTTAGCAACAAAGGAAATTACGGATTGATCAAAACTTTCAGTTATTTGAAAATACACTAACACAGAGACAATAACAAATGAAATTACTAGCAGAACAAATGAACGCGACCGAATATCAAAAAGCCAATTCTGCAATTAAGTAAACCTCAAGTATGTTATTTTTAATTTTTCTCAAGTAGATAAGTATTGAAAATAATTTGCTAAATAAATATCAAATCATGACAAAGTGATCGGCTCAAAGAATTTAACCAAGGTGACAATAGAAAAGTCGTGAAGGTACTCACACTGGATGATTTTGACCTTAAAGGTAAGACCGTTTTTTTGAGAGTTGACATGAATTGTCCCATAGATCCTGAAACAATGGAGATTTCAGGAACTAAACGTATTGAAGAAGCAATTGAGACCATAAAATCACTAGAAGAGGCAAAAGTGGTTGTTGCTTCTCATCAAGGAAGAGTAGGAAACAAGGAATATACTGGAATGGACAAACACGCAAAGGTTCTTGAAAAATTAATTATGAAAAAAATTAAGTATGTAGAAGATGTTATTGGTATTGCGGCTCAAAATGAAATAAAAAATTTAAAAAATGGAGAGATATTACTTTTAGATAATTTACGTTTGTGCGCTGAAGAAAATTATGAATTTACACCAGAAGAAGCTGCAAATACTATCATGGTAAGTAGACTATCAAAATTATTTGATCTTTGTGTGCTGGATTCATTTCCTAGTGCACATAGATCACATCCATCAATAGTTGGATTTCCACATGTTTTACCGGCATGTGCAGGACGAATTGTTGAAAGAGAGGTCAGAAATCTTGATGAAATTATGACTGTAGCCAAAGCACCACATGTAATTGTTCTTGGAGGCTCTAAGGTTTCAGACAGATTAGAGGCAATCAAATTATTGATTCAAAATGGCCGTGCAGATCACGTATTACTTACAGGGTTAATTGGAAATGTATTCATGCGTGCACAGGGAAGAATAAGATATCCACTTGGGATAAAAAGAGAAGATGAGGTAGTATCAAAAGCACATTCTTTGATTGGGGAATATCCAGATGTGTTTTCTACCCCAGTAGATGTTGCAATTGACAAAGACGGAGAGAGAATAGAGATGGATGTAAGGGATCTTGAGATAGGAGATAAAATTTATGATCTAGGACCTAAAACAGTAGAGCATTATTCAAAATTAATTACAGGTGCAGGAACTGTTTTTATAAGTGGTCCTGCAGGATTTTTTGAAAAAGAAAACTTTAGCTATGGAACAAAAGAATTACTCACTGCAGTTGCAAACTCCATGGCAACTACAATAGTAAGTGGAGGGCATTTAACATCTGCATTAAAAAAATACGGATTAGCAGAGCAAATAGACCACATCAGTACTGCAGGTGGAGCACTTGTTCTTTATCTTACTGGTGAAAAGCTTCCAATGATAAAAGCATTAGAAGACGCAGCAAACAAACACAGAACTAGATAGACGATTTACAAGAAGGATTGGGGCAAATTTGTTTTTCAGAAACACAAAGATACACATCTAAATTACAAGCATTACAATGATGTTTTTCTATAGGATCAAATAGTTTGAGCCAAATAGTTGTGAAATTTTGTGCGATATTTCTTGCAAGACCAGAATCACAAATTTCATTAAAGTATAATTCTATATCATCTATGATCCAAGAAGGATCTAGATCTCCGTTTTGTTTTATTTTCTCAAAGATTTCATCATTGGTAAATTTTTCATCGGCATCATTATGGTTTTCAAAAATAATTTTTCTAATTTGAAGTTGAATCGGAATTGTAGGAGTAAAATTATCCATATTAATATAAGTTAGCTGCCTCTTCTTTTAACTTATCTACATCTTGAGAATCTTTCATATGCTTTCCAAGATATGAATAAAGAGCAGATTTTAGTACTTTAAGAGAAAGTAATGCACATTTTATTCTAACGGCCTGTAGATGTTCTAATCCCAACTCACTTAAGACATCGTGTTTGGTGATATTTCTTACTTCTTCAATTCCTTTACCTTTTGTAATTTCAGTTAATACGGAAGAGCAAGCCATACAAATAGCACACCCCTTACCATGAAATTTGATATCAGATACTTTGTCATCTACAATTCTCATATCAATATCAATACTGTCGCCACATAGGGGATTTGAATCATGAAAAGTAACATCTGGATTTTCTATTTTACCATAATTGATAGGATTTCTTGAATAATCAATTATCATTTCATGATAAATGTCTGCATTGCTACTCATAGTTTGAATATCCTCGCAACTTTGCTTAATGAGTTAATCAGTAAATCTATTTCCTCTTTAGTGTTGTAAATGTAAAAACTTGCCCTAGAGGTGGCTGCAACATTTAGTCTTTCCATTAATACTTGAGCACAGTGATGTCCAGATCTTACTGCAATTCCTTCCTCATCTATTATTTGTGCTACATCATGAGGATGAACATCTGCAAAATTAAATGAAATTACACCACCTCTTTTTGAGATATCTTTGGTACCATAGATTGTGAGTCCATTTACATGAGATAATTTTTCAATAGCATAATTTGTCAATTCAATTTCGTGTTCTCGTACATTATCCATTCCAAGTTTTGTAAGATAGTCTATCGCTGCTCCAAGTCCAATAACATCAGCAATGTTTGGAGTGCCAGCTTCAAATTTATAGGGTAAATCATTCCATGTTGTTTCGTATTTGTGAACTTCTCTGATCATGTCACCACCACCATGAAATGGATTCATGGTTTGTAGTACAGATTTTTTTACCCATAAGACTCCAATTCCTGTAGGACCTAACATTTTATGCCCAGAAAATGCAAAAAAATCACAACCTAATTTTTCAATGTCAACAGGCATATGAGGAACAGCTTGAGCTCCATCAATCAAAGTCAATACATCATATTCTTTACATTTTGAAATTATTTTTTCTGCATCAGTAATAGTACCAAGAACATTAGACATTAGACTAAATGTTACAAGTTTGACTTTACCTGTTGCAAGGTATTTGGCAAGATCATCTAAAATCAATTCGCCATTATCATCCATTCCAATGTATTCTAACTTCGCTCCTTTTTCTTGAGTTAAAAGCTGCCAAGGCACAATATTGCTATGATGCTCGTATTCAGTAGTAACTATAATGTCATCTTTTTTAACATGTGTTCTACCCCATGCATATGCAACTAAATTTATTGCCTCAGTGGTTCCACGTACAAAAATAATTTCTTCTCTATTGTTTACATGAATAAAATTAGCAATCTTATCTCGGGTTGTCTCATAAAGTTCAGTTGCTTCTTCTGCTAATGCATAAACTGCTCTGTGAATGTTTGCATTATGATTTTTATAATAATCGCTAATTGCGTCAATTACTTGATTGGGTTTCTGGGTTGTAGATGCATTATCTAAATAGACAAGTGTCTTGTTATCTCTTACAGTTCTTTGTAAAATAGGAAAATCTTTTCGTATATTTTCAAAAGATGTTTGTATACTTTGCATTTCTAAACCTCCACGTAGATCTCGTTTTGTTCTATTTTAACATTGTATGTTTTTAGCGATATTTCGGCAGGAAGATTTTGTGGCTTTCCACTTTGTAAATTAAAAACAGAAAGATGTAATGGACATCGTACTCCTTCTTCGCTAAGAAATCCTGTTGAAAGATCAGCATCAGCATGAGTACATATTAGATCAGTCGCATAGATTTTTCCTTTTTGATTTGCCAAAAGAATTTTTTTATCATCATGAGAAAATCTAAAGAGTTGACCAATCTTGACTTGATCTAATTTACAAGCGTTAATCCATTGAACCAAGTTTATCACCGATACTTGTAATGTTGTTCAATTTCTGAATCTTCATTGTAACGTGTTTCTTCAATTTCAACAAATTTTGTCAATTCTTCATCAGTATTAATTGTCAATTCACGTGAATCCCATTTAGATTCAATCAAGTAAGCAATCCATGCTCGTACTTGATATGACATTTTTCTTGATAGTGGTTCCAGAAATCCTTCAATAATTGTTCTTTCTGCCTCTTCTTTGCTTAGACATCTAGTTCTAAGATAGAAGATCTGCTCTTCATCAATTTGGGCAACAGATGCAGAATGTGTTGCTTTGACATCATTAGTGAAAATTTCCAGCCCAGGAATAGCATCTGATTTTGCATCTTTATCAAGCAAAATGGAGCGGCCTGACAAAAATGAATTTGATTTTGTGGCTTTTTCTTTTATTCTAATCATTCCCTTGAAAAGAGATTTAGATTTATTTCTTAGAATTGATTTTTCAACAACTCTGCCGTCTGTGGAGGGACTTTCGTGATTCACATTTGTTTGAATATCAAAAGATTGTTCATTGTTTCCAAATATTACTTCAGAATCATTAGCAGATGCACCAGTTCCATTAAGAAAATATTCTATTTTGTATCTAGATAACATAGAACCAAACAAACCAGAATACCAGTTAACTTTAGAGTCTTGACCCAAGTCAGTTCTTCTAGTAGAAAAATTAACAGTGGTTTGATCCATCATTTGCAATGTTGTAATATCAAGTTGTGCATTTTGGGCAATGTTTGTGTTTAATAATTCAAGATATGCTTGTTGTTTTTCTGCTTTAAAAGAATACAATTCCTGAATAATTGTTGCCTTGCTACTTTCATCTGCAAAGATAACATTTCTAGCAATAGTGGAAATA
>JBOGRE010000252.1:0-4452 GCA_050749345.1 Nitrosarchaeum sp.
TTTGATGATATGCTATGGAAAATAGCGGAAATTGGTATGTTCATTGGTGGAACAGTAGTGCTTGGCTGCCTTGGAATGCCAAAGATATTTTCAGCTATTTCAAACTTTGAGCGATACGAGTTTACGATACTTGTAGCCCTTGGTCTTGCATTTGGATTGTCGTTTTTGTCATATCAGCTTGGGTTTTCTACAGTAACTGGAGCATTTTTGGCAGGTGTGATACTTGCTGGATCCAGATTCTCAGGAGACATTACAATTCTCATTACACCCACACGCGAGATTTTTGTTGCAATATTTTTTGTAACAATTGGCGCTTTAATGGACGTGCGGATAATTTCCCAGTATTGGCTACCAATTGTCGTAATTACAATTGTGACTGTAATTGGAAAAATAGTTGCAACATATGCAGGAGTTAGACTGTTTAGACTGGGACATTTTAACGCACTAGGAATTGGTTTTTCTATGGCTCAATTAGGTGAATTTTCCTTTATCGTACTAAAGGTAGGGCAAGACCTTGGTGCAACAAGTGCGTTCTTGTTTCCAATTGTTGGCATGGTAGTTGTTCTTACTACAATCTTTGCTCCTATGCTGATAAAGAGGGGAACAAAAATGATGGTGGAGTTATTTTAGTCACATATTGTATAATTTTACTAGGATTACCCATTCCGAGAAATTTTATTTGTAAGAAAGAAATTTTATTGCCACTTAGTTAACAGTCTTATGAGTGAAGATCTCATGAAATCCATCATAGTACTAATACAAAATGACAACGGGGATAAGGAGATATTAATGCGAATTTTAAATGATCTCAAGAAAGGTAAAAAGCCTTTTGACCCAGACAAGGCATATCTCAAAGCCATGATTGAAAAATATCTACCAGACGATAAACATCTTCTAAAGTCTTTAGAATAAACAATTCTATGTTGGGTAATCTATACAGGATTATTTATCAATCAGGGATCTGGCCTAGCCGTTTATTTCTACTCTGAATCAAGTAATGGCTATGCGTGCATACGAAACCAAGCTTGAAAATCAAATCATTTCAAAACAAAAATTGTTGACTTTCAAAATTAAATCCAGCCTTGGGAGTAAGAGTGGTGCTCAGAAATACTCTCAAAGTAACATTGTTCATATTTGCAGTGTCTCTACTATCATTATCATATACACAAGCTGAAGCAACTCTACCATCTTTGCAAGTTACCGCAAACCCAGAAAAGCAAACCTATCAGATTAACGAATACCCAAAGCTTGTAGGTTATGTGACTGACGAGGCAGGAAAGCCAATTCCAAAGGCATCAGTCCAAATCACAGCTGCAAAGTACGGAGTCTTAACTAGCACAAATCTGGAAGGAAAGTTTGTCTTTGATCAAAAGGTTTCACCAGATACAGGCGTTAATATTTTCAATGTCATGGTAAAAAAGGAAGGCTATGCAGATGGTATTGTATCAACTAGTTTCATTGTAAATGGTGCATCTTCACAAAAACTCCAATTAAAACCTGTACAGCCAAGCCAGGTACTAGTTCAAACACCCATGACAAAAATTCTAGAGCAGGCAAAACAATTCCAAGAAAGGATTGCAGCGCAGGAAAAGAAAAGCCAGGAAATGCAGGCCCAGCAGCAACTAATTCAGCAGCAAAGAGAGGCTGCGTATTCGAATTTGCTTACTGACTTGACAAAGATGGATCTTGAAACACTTCCAAACACACCAAGAAACGCATTTGCAGCATTTCTTTCTACGGTGGATGAAGGTGTACATGCAATCTTCTGGTCGCAGTTTGAGCTAACAGAAAAAATAAGTCAAGAGGCACATCAGGCAAAACTAAAGGCATTGCAGAGTGGAATGTCCTCACCTGATGCAATGAAGGTTTTCCAAAAAAAGGCAATCATATCAAGAGATCAGCTAATTGAGCACAACAAGAACATCCAAATCCAGTATGGTTATGCAGACAAAAGTGTTCAGGACAGGTTTGACAAGAGTGGCAAGCTGCCAAGAACAGACAATTAAATCAATCAATATGAAATCATCTAAAAGATTTAATGTTACATACACAATTATCTATAGATGAGTGTATTAAATTAAAAATAGACTTAATAATCTGGATTAGAGGGTTCAGTTAGATTAATAATCAATAAATCTTCTTTTTGAATATGAAAAAGGGACTTGCGATATTTCTAATTATACTTGTAGGAACTTCTGGATTTAATTCGGTATCAGCGCTTGAAGTTAGAACGATAAGTGGTTTGGGAAATAATATTTCAACTCTCACCTTGGGAATACCAGGACAACAACTTGCTCGAATATCACCTGCAGGTTATGATGATGGAATTAAAACTCCTAGAGGGGGAGATAATCCTTTTAGTATTCTGCCAAGTGCACGTGAAATAAGCAATATAGTTATTGCACAAAGTAGCTCTATTCCAAATCCTCAAGGTGCAAGCGACATGCTTTGGCAATGGGGACAGCTCATAGACCATGATCTGGATCTTACTCCATCACAGTCTGGAATGGGTGCCGAAGCATTTCATATATCCATACCATCTGGTGATCCAATTTTTGATATGGATAATACTGGAACACAAATCATGCCCTTTACTCGTTCAACCTTTGATGGCTCAACAGGAACATTAAACCCCAGACAACAAACTAACGTAATTACTGCTTACATTGATGGTTCTATGGTTTATGGCTCAGATCAAGATAGAGCAGATTTCTTGCGAGATCCAGATAATCTAGTTAATCCTGGAAAACTTAAGTTAGAAGATGGGTTACTTCCCCTAAATACAGAAGGATTCCCTAATGGTAATGGTCCACCAGGAAATGATCCTGCGGAAATGTTTATTGCAGGAGATGTTAGGGTAAATGAACAAGTCGGATTAACAATAATACACACGTTACTTGTTCGTGAACATAACTGGTTAGTGGACAAACTTATTGAAACAGGTGAAGTGGATGAGAATGATTATCTTAATGAAGTTGATTATAGCAATGCACTATATCAACAAGCCAAAGCAATTTTAGAAGGAGAAATTCAACACATTACTTATCATGAATTTTTACCTATGCTATTAGGAAGTGAAATGCTAGATGATTGGGTTGTATATGATCCTAATGTGGATCCACAAGTTTCTACCGAATTTTCAACTGCAGGCTTTCGTGTAGGACATACAATGTTGTCAAGTGAATTAGAGCGATTCAATGAGGATGGGACTGTAGCTTCTGGTGGTCATCTCTCTCTTGCAGGTTCATTCTTTAATCCACAATTCGTAAAAGAGGATGGAATAGAGCCAATCTTGCGTGGACTGGTAACGGGAAAATCAGAAAAGATTGATAATTTTGTAATAGATGAGGTTCGAAATTTTCTTTTTGGCGAACCTGTACCAGTTGGAGGTTTTGACTTGGCTTCACTTAACTTACAACGTGGACGAGACCACGGTCTGCCTAGTTACAATCTAGTACGTGAGGCTTATGGTCTTCCTGCAGTAGATAATTTTTTTGATATTACCTACGATATTGATTTGGAAAATAAATTAGCATCAGTTTATGATGATGTAGATGATGTTGATTTGTGGGTTGGTGGAATATCAGAGCCACCAGTACCAGGTGGAATGGTTGGACCAACGTTTGCGGCAATCATTGCTGATCAATTTGAAAGATCTCGTGATGGAGATCGTTTTTGGTATGAGAACAGAGAGGATCTAAGTGATTTTCAATTTGATATGATTGAAAATACTCGTCTTTCTGATATTATCATGAGAAATACAGAAATGTACATGGGTCATAGTGCCTTTTTAGCTGTTGATGTCCCTGTTGGTGGAACATTAATACCAATAGACTCAACTGCACTGTTACTAGCCAGTGTACAGACAAATCTCTCCTGGTTAGTTACAGTTCTAGTCTCTGCTGTGGGGATTGGATTTGTTATAACTAGAAGATATTTTTAGAAATAAGTTATTCTAGTTTTTCTTTGTAATAGTTGTGAATTCATGTGCCTCTTCCAAAGTGGCCTATATTACTGAATATTTTGCCATGAAGGAACAGCTTTTGAAAAAAAACCTCCAGTGTCTTTAATGATATAGTCCTTACATTACTTATCATGAGCTATGGAAATAGGAGAGACACCTTAACCGTATTATCAGATTTACTTGGAAATATGGAAGAGCCGTTACGTCTAACACGGTTGCTTCACGCTTCTAATCTAAGTTACTCTCAATTTTCAAAATATCTCAAAATGGTTCAAGATATGGGATTAGCTCAACAACTAAACGAACCATATCGTTCTTACAAAGTAACACATGACGGAAAATTTTTCATGGCAATGGTTAATAAACGTAAAGAAAAGCTGCAATAATTTTTTTTTTTAAATCTACACTAAACTAGTTAATGTTAAATTTAGTTCAAATATCAGTCTAATCATTATGGGTGAGCTTGAAGAATTTGCAGAGGCATTGCT
>JBOGRE010000253.1:0-1754 GCA_050749345.1 Nitrosarchaeum sp.
CTTCAAAAAGTCTTTTATGATCTTGATTAACATCACCCCAGAAATGTGTATAAACAATATTTGGCTTCAGTTTTTTAATTAATACTTCAATTTTTGATGCTAGCTCAATTAATTCTATATTTTCTAACTTTTGGTCAGGATAATTCAAGAATATTACATCTTTTATACCAAGATTAGAACATGCTTTTTTTGCTTGCTCTCTTCTAATTTTAATTCCCTTTGCACTTGTATCCCTCCCATATTGACCATCTGCAAAAATTACTACGTGAACATTATCGCCTTTTTGGGTATGTAAGCAAAGAGTACCACCTAAACCAAGAGTTTCATCATCTGGATGGGCACATATTACAAGAACATTTTGTATGCTTTTCATTTTAATCCAACGTAACTTTTGAGATTTTTGGAAGCCTATAAAGTCTTAAAATTTCTCGTTTTATACGCATTGACCCATTAGCATCCATATCTACATGTCTGATTTTTTTCAATGATATTCTTTGACCTTCTATTTTTTTAAGAAAACTATCAATTTTTTTTGGCGTTTTCCTATCAATTAATCCCAAATTAATTGCAATCCCCTTCTTTTCCCATATTTTTGCTGTTTTTAATTGGTGTGGAACTTGACAAATAATGACGAACGGTATTCTCATAGATGCGAATTCATAACTAGTTAATCCACCTGCCGAAATCCCATACTTTGTATTTGACATTTCTTTTGGCATATCTTTTGTTTCTTGAACAATGTCAAGCTGTTTTGGAAATTTTTTTGCTATTTGCATAATCTTTTTAGATTTTTTTGATGAAGGACCAAGAATAATTTTTGTTTTTATAGTATTCAAATATTTTGAAATAGTTTCTAAAAATAACTCTGAAATATTCTTATCGTCAAAGCCCCCAAAAGTTGCAAGTAATCCATATTTACTTCGTGATCTCTTTTTTATTTTTGAAAATCTTTTATCCAAAATTTGAAATTTTGGACCTAACAAACATCTAGTTCCAAAGGAATTAGTTTTATCTTGATTTTTGTATCCAATGTAACCACTTATTACTAAATCAGCTTCATACTGTATATTATCTAAATCTGTAATTATTACAGTCTTTACATATTTGTTAATCTGTTTGGCATACTCTGGATTTAGAAGATATCTGTCAATTACTGCTATGTCGATATTATTTCTTTTAATAAAATCAATAGTTTTTTTAACATCAAATTTTAAATCTATATTTTTCTTCAACAACGAAATATTTCTGAATTTTCTTTCGGTGAGTAATTTTTTTACCCCTCCAAAATCTTCTATTAGAAAATACAATGAAGATTTTTCAAACATAGATGCTAAATTAATACAACGAAAAATATGACCTAGCCCAAGCTGTTCCTTAGGTGTTCTACCTCCTGAGGTACGAAATAGAATTCTCAAATAAAATTACCATAATATAGCTATTCATAAACATATTAAACTAATATGATTACATTTATTGCCAATTCAAAGTAATTTCATAAAAATGACTATGATCTCAATAAGGCAACCCGGATATTTTCCATATCTCGGATTCTTCAAAAAAATTCAATCTTGCAACATTTTTGTATACTTGGATGATGTTCAATATGAGCGTGGAGATTGGGATAATCGAAATAAGATAAAAACTTCCAATGGTTCCATGTGGCTAACTGTTCCAGTGCATAATAAATCTGGTCAAAAATTAAACGACGTACAAATCTCTTATAACACACATTGGAACATTAAACACATAAAATC
>JBOGRE010000254.1:0-12564 GCA_050749345.1 Nitrosarchaeum sp.
ATGCAGAACTAGGCAGTTTTTTGTTATGAATATAAAGAATAATGGTTCGAATGTGAATCATATATAGTTAACAGTAATTTTTATTCTCAAAATATATTTTATATTTTGTATATTAAGAAACAATGTAGATAATTTAGAAAAAGTGATAAATAAGTTAGAAATTAATTTGATATAAACCCAGAGCAAATAATAGGATTAAAAAATATTGTTTGTAATATTTGAAAAGTACAAAATATGTGAATACTTTATATTATAATATTAATTTTATACATATAACATAAGGAAGATATCATTTCAATTAACCGCAAATTCCTTGACAGGTTATCTTCCCTATGTTAAGTATTGTAAAATTCAGTCTAGAAAAAACATTAAACATGAAATATTTATTTTAAAACACTAATGACAAATACCAACAAAGATTTCAAAAACCATCTAAATTAATAATTAGTAAGATTTCAAAAACATAATTGAGTTACAAGTTTTTAGAACATGCAACAGATGCATTTATTGAAGTAACTGCAAAAGATCTAAAAGAGGCATTTTTGGTCACCGCCAATGCAGTAATCAATCTCACATTAGAACAAGATAAAGTAGAAGAAAAAGATCAGAAAGAAATTGTTGCACAAGGAAAAGACCTGAGATATCTTTTGTTTAGCTGGCTAGAAGAGGTAATTTTTGTCTTGATCACAGAAGGTTTTGCAATAAAAAGAATAGAACTTGAAATTCAAGAAAACAAAGGTTACAAAATTATTGCCAAAGCTTATGGTGAACCGCTTGATTTTTTAAAACATAATTTCAAAGTAGAAATTAAAGCCCCTACATTTTACGAGATGAAAATTGAGCAAAATAATGGAGTATTTATGAGATTTTTACTTGATCTCTGAATTTGGTGAAATTTTATTATCAAATTCATAGAAGAATTTATCCACATTTTTTAAAAGCAAACCCATACCATTTCATATCATGCGCACAGAATTATGGATATTTTCAGTATTTTCGTTATTTGTATTGATGATGGTACCAATCTATGCAGATGTGACTACGATTTCTATGAAAAAAAGTTTTTACACTATTGATGAATCAATTTCATTTTTTGGAACTGAAAATGAGGGAGGTAAAATGGTTACAGTAGTTGTAAGAAGCCCTAATGGACATGTAGAATTACTTGGGGGGTTTTCAGATTCACAAGGAGAATATGAAACAATTCCACAAAAGGTAAAGAATATTTTTTCATTAAACGGAATTTATAATGCAACAGCATTTGTTGGTAAAATTGAAGACGGTATCTCCATACAGTTAGAATTTGATGGAAAGAAAGTTGCCATAATTCCTGACTTTATATTAGCACTTAATTCAATTTCAGATAAAACAATTGAAGAAAAAAAGACCCTGGTTTTTACTCCAACATTGACTGAGTCATTAACAGGTATGGTATTCAGTCTTGAAAAAAATCCACCAATAGGTGCATCCATCAATAATGAAACAGGAAAATTCACATGGACTCCAACAGAATCTCAAGGGCCAGCTTCATATGTTTTTGATATTGTAGTAAAAAAAGGAGCATCTGAAGATAGAAAAAGTGTAAAAATCACTGTAACTGAACCATCTTCTGTGATACAGCCAACGCCAGTAACTGAACCAACACCAATAACAGAACCTGAACCAACACCAATAACAGAATCTAAAGAATTAGATATTGCACCTTTTGTTGATCCAACAAAAGATCCACAGTCTTATGTGGACAGATACAATAATGAACTAAAATACAAAGAGTGGTTTGATAAAACATATCCAGAATATTCTTCAATTTATCAAGCGGTAGGCTTGGATGAAGCTCTAGAAATTCCAGCTTCATTTGTAGATCCAACAAAAGATCCACAGTCTTATGTGGACAGATACAATAATGAACTAAAATACAAAGAGTGGTTTGATAAAACATATCCAGAATATTCTTCAATTTATCAAGCGGTAGGCTTGGATGAACCAAAAAAGATAGCACCTTTTGTGGATCCAACTTTAGACCCACAGTTTTACATTGATAGATACAATAATGAACCAAAATTCAAAGAGTGGTTTGATAAAACATATCAAGAGTATTCTTCAATTTATGATGCAGTTGGATTAGATGAACCAAAAATCATAGAACAAGAAAGTGGACAATGTGGTCCAGGAACAGATCTAGTTGATGGAGTATGTACAGTTAAAGACAATTTAAAAGAAGGTGGCGGATGTCTGATTGCTACTGCAGCATACGGCTCCGAAATGGCACCACAGGTACAATTACTTAGAGAAATTCGAGATAACAAAGTGATGAGTACTGCGTCAGGAGTTTCATTTATGATTGGATTCAATCAATTATACTATTCATTCTCACCTACAATAGCTGATCTAGAAAGAGAGAATCCAGCATTCAAAGAAATTATAAAAATTGGAATTACACCAATGTTATCATCACTTTCAATCATGTCGGCAGCTGATTCAGAGCAGAAGATTGTAGTATATGGAATCGGAGTGATTTTGATGAATGTTGGAATGTATTTTGTGGCACCAGTTATGTTGTTTTTTAGTATTAAAAAGGCAAAAACACGACTAAGTTTTTAATCACAATATCCATTTACGATAACATGGGCAAACTAAGTAGAAATCTTAGAATTTGTGGAAATTGTGGAATAGTGTATACTTCTGTAAGCTTGACAAAATACATTGATCAGTGTCCAATGTGTAATTCTAAAAGATATGAAGCAATGCCAATTAAAACAGATGTAGATTAAAAATCCAATCTAGAAAAAATATTGTAAAAAATTATTTAAAAAATATTCAACATAGATTTTTTAATAGAATCAAATTGTTCATAGTTATTGTCAGATGATCCTGAAATTGAGAAAATAAAACAAAGAAAACTTGAGGAGATGATCAGACAACAAAATCAGCCTTATATTCAACCAGGAATCATTGACCTAAACGATACAAATTTTACTCAGATAATTTCTGCTGAGAATCCTACACTTGTGGATTTTTGGGCAGATTGGTGTGGTCCATGTAAGATGATGCACCCTGTATTTGAAAATCTTTCAAAGAAATATCCAAAGATAAAATTTGCTCGAGTTAATGTAGATCAAAATCAAAACATTGCAATGAGATTTGCAGTACAATCAATTCCAATGTTCATCATGTTCAAATCAGGGCAAATGGTTGATAAAATGATAGGGGCAGTTGGTGCACCTGGAATTCACATGATCTGTAAAAAATATTCAGACTAGTAAGCATAAGCTGCATCTTTACTTCGTTGAATTTCTATAATTTTATTTAGAATTTCTTGTTCTTCAGAATTAAGCTTGTGCATAAATTTTGTAAGAAGTTTTTTTGCCTCATGTGATGGAGGAAATGTATAGAATATTTCATCTTCAAAAATTTGTCTGCCAATGGTTACGTCTTGAACAGAGCATGCAACCTCTTGTCCTGTTTTTGCAGAAGATACAGTTTTTCCATCAAGTTGAAGTTGATGAACTATACCAATTCGTCTTCCATCCTTGTTCATAAAAGGAATTTTTTGTTTCAGAGTTCCAACATTGATTCTAATTCCAAATACTGCTGGATTGTTATTTCTAAAAACATAACCTTTGAGAAATGTGAATTTGGAAATTGGTGTTAGTTCTGCAAAAACTGCATCTTCTTCATTGGCAGTATCTTCGCTTACCCAAGTATTGTAATTATCAATTAGACTGTAAATTATTCTATCTTCAAAAATTTTGATGTGACTGTTTTCTGATTCTTCTTTTGCATCAGGAAGTATCTTAACATTAAAGGCCAAGATTACACCAAGATGTCTGTCATTTTCTTTGATTGCTTTAGTCTCCATGATGTCTCTACGATTAACTGGTCCAATGTCTGCTTTAGATATTGGCACTTGAGAGCGTCTTAGCATCTCAACTATTGCCTCAAGTGAGCCTATAGTATCACATTTTAAAACAACCCCATTTGTTTCTGTATCAATAAATACAGATTTCATTTCAGATTCTATTAGTTTAGTATATTTTGCTATATCAGATTCATTTGATACAACATAAAGAGTACTGCCAGGCAAAACTCCTTCAAGATCAGGCGATGCGATTTTGAGTCCTGCAGCAGCATTAACATTTTGTACTAGTTTGAATTTATCTCTAGGATCTCTCATTTCATCAAGGGGTTTTGGTAAAAGAATTGCTTTTGGTTTTGTTACAATAACTGAATCTCTTTTTGCAACAACTATGGTATCGCCTTTTTTGATACTACCATCAATCAAAATGATGTTTGCTGTATGGCCTAGTCCAATCTCTTCGTTTACTTCAAGTACTATTCCTCTTGATTCTTTTTCTTTCTGATCTAATCTTTTTAGTAGATATTGTTGTGTCAATCCAACCAATACTGCAAATAATTCTGGTATTCCAACTCCAGATCTTGCGGAGATCGGTACAATTGCAATTTCAGATTTAAAGTCTTTAATTCGATAAAATGCCTCAGATTGATATCCTAAAATTGATAGTGTTCCGACTACGTCATAGATTTTTTGATCAAGATCGGTTTGAATAAAAGCGTCTTGTTCTTTGATTGCTTGTGTGATAAATTTAGTTTCTGATTTTCTCCATCCAGATATTTGATCACATTTGTTTAGTGCAACAACAAATGGAACTTTTCTGTTCTGCAGAATTTTTAGGCTCTCATTTGTTTGTGGTTGAAATCCTCTGTTAACATCAACTACCAGTATTGCAATATCAGCAGCAGAACCACCTCTTGCTCTAAGATTTGTAAAGATCTCGTGTCCAGGTGTGTCAATTACTAAAATTCCAGGAACCTGATTTTCTGACTCTTGTAATTTTTTGTATAGTTCACCACATGTTTTTTTAATTGTTTCAGTTGGAAGAAAACTTGCACCAATATGTTGAGTGATTCCTCCGGCTTCTCTACCTTGAACGCCAGTACCTCTAATTCTATCTAAGAGAGATGTTTTACCAGAGTCTACATGACCTAGAACTACCACGATGGGTTGACGAATTTGCAATCAGATCACTCAAATGCTACCCTCGATTCGTGATCAAAACTTTCCTGTGAATCAGATGCATGAATGATATTGTCACTAAATCCCAATCCAAAATCCCCACGGATTGAACCAGGTGCTGCCTCAAAGGACTTTGTTGCACCAATCATGATTCGTGTAGTTGCAATTGCATTGTTTCCTTCAATTATTGCTGCAACCACTGAACCTGATGTGATAAATGATGTGAGTTCACCAAAGAAGGGTTTGTCTTTATGAACACCATAGAAATTTTCAGCTTGTTTTTGTGTAAATGTAAACATCTTTAATTTTACAAGTTTGAATCCCTTTCTTTCAAATCTTGCAATGACTTCACCAGTAAGCTTTCTAGATACTGCATCTGGTTTTACAATGAAAAGAGTATGTTCAGTCAATTTTACTTCTTGTGTTGAATTCCGCCTTTGACGTATTTTTTGGTCCACTTTAATTTTCTTGGATCACGTTTTAGCTCTAGTGCGTTTTTCTTGCATTTTGCTGAACAAAACCATAAAACAGTTCCATCGTTTTTTGCAAGCATCGTACCTGAACCTTTTACAACAGGTCTAGCACAAAAACTGCATGGTTTTACTAAAAGACTCATCTAATTCACCTAATGAATTTTCTTTGCTTCTCTTTCTGTTTCTCGTAGCATTAGAATTTCTCCTATTCTAACAGAACCTTTTACATTTCTAGTAAGAATTCTACCTTTATCTTTACCAGAAAGAACTTTTACTCGAACTTGAATAACTTCACCAGCAATACCAGTTCTACCAACAATTTGAATAATTTCAGATTGAGTTACGTCATCAGTTGTAGTGCTCATTTACTTGTCTTTCCACCTTTAATTTTAGCAATTGCTGAGACAACTTGATCAACTATGTGTTGTGCATCACCAGCATCTAAAATTGCTGCAGCAGCAGAAGTAATGTCAATCCCCAAAGACTTACCTAATTCTTGCTTGCTTGGAACAAATGCATATGCTGCACCCTGTTCTTCACATAGAATTGGAAGATGAGCAACTACTTCTGGTGGCTCAACATCTTCAGCAATAACAATTAGTTTGCTTGTTCCTCTTTCAATAGCCTTTGTGGCTTCATTGGTTCCTTTTTTTACTTTACCACTGGTAGATGCAACTCTAACAGCCTCCAAGATTGGATTTACAAGTTCTTCAGGCGTCTCAAATTTTACATAATAAGGTTTACCCATACTATATCACCCTTTAGGGATCATTCTCCATTTCAATCATGCTAGTAATTGGTTTTAAAAGTGTTATCGGAAATTATAGACTTGACTTTTTGGAGGTATTTTGACATCAAAGTGTCTAGTTTTTGTTGACTTTCAGCTTCTCCATATATTCTAATGATTGGTTCTGTTCCACTAGGTCTAATCATTACCCAGTTTTTAGAATTGTTTGTGATTTTGATTCCATCAGTTGTATCAGAATTCGGGAACTCTTTCTTTAGTGATTCTATTAGTTTTTTAGAATCTTCTTGGGAACATGTAATTTTATCTTTTGTCGTAAAAGAAGGCGGAAGACTGGAAGTTTCCTCAGACAATGTTTTTTCAGATATGGCCAAGAGTTCCAGCATTAAAGCTAAAGTCATACAGCCATCTCTTACCTTATTATGTTTTCCAAACATGAATCCACCATTTTCTTCAAAACCAATCAATGCATTTGTTGGCACCATCTTTCGTGATACCTCTACACTTCCAACTTTGGTTCGTATCACTTGTGAATTAAATTCATTTGCAATAAGTTCTATGTTTGAACCAGAATTTAAACAAGTAACAACTAGAGAATTTGGATTTTTTTGTAAGATAAATTTTGTGAGAACCAGTGCAGATTTGTCACCAGTAAGTATATCTCCATTATTATCACAAAAAATACTTCGATCCCCATCACCGTCAAACGCAATTCCGAGATCTGCATTATTTTGTTGAACTGTTATGGAAAGTTCAGAAAGATTTTGTGGTGTTGGTTCTGAACCACGTCCTGGAAATAAACCATCAATTTTTTCATTGATCAAAAATATTTTACAATCAAGTAGTTTGCAAAATAAAGGCGCAGTTACTGCTTGTGCTCCATTTCCTAAATCTAAAACAACCTTGAGATTTTTTGATTTTATTTTCTGTGAATCTATATGAGAAATTATTCCATTAACGTAAACATCAATTGCCCTGTCTTCTTTTCCTGTAATTCCCCACTTTGTGGGATTTTTTATCCAATTTTTGTTTAGAAAAATATCTTCAATTATCAATTCATCTTCTCGTGAAATTTCCACACCATCTTTTGCAGCAGGTTTGATTCCATTATATTGTGACGGGTTATGAGATGCGGTGATCATTATTCCACCAGAGTAGCCAAGTTTCTTTACAGCATACTCAAGACATGGTGTCGGTACAAGTCCTGCATTATTGCAATCAAGTCCAGCATAATTTAGTGTTGAACATACAACTTTTGCAATTATCTGACTTGATTCTCGTCCATCATATCCAATTAATATCGGTCCTTCTTTGAAGTATGTTGCAATTGCTAATGTCATATCATGTACAAATTCTAAGGTAAAATCTTCGGAAAAGACTCCACGAATTCCATTAGTTCCAAAAAATTTTGCCATAAGTTACTTCAATAATAGATAAATTTGTGTTTAATGGCAAGTCCGATGCGGGAGTCGCCCAGCCTGGTCAAAGGCGTAGGGCTTAGGACCCTATCTCTTAGGAGTTCGTGGGTTCAAATCCCACCTCCCGCATTGATTGTAAATTTCTGTGAATGATTAATAATGAGAAAATAGTGATCAAAAAAAGTTATGAAAAAAACAGTAATTGGAATTACAGTTGTTGGAAAAGACAGAGAGGGAATAGTTGCAGCGTTTACTAATTTTGTATTTGAAAATGGTGGAAACATTGAAAAGGTAAATCAAAATGTAATCAAAGGTCTTTTTGGAATGTATCTGGAAGCATCTTTTACAAAAGCGGTAGATGTAAAGAAATTTGATTCAGGAATTCAAGTCTTATCGAAAAAAGAAAAGATGGATGTAAGCACTCATCATGAAACAAATTCAGAAAAAAATATTGCAATACTAGTTACAAAAGAACCACGCTGTCTGGAAACAATACTTGATGCTGACAAAAAGAAATCACTGAAAGGAAGTATTTCAGTAATTATAGGAACTGAAAAAACGTTAGAGCCAATTACAAAGAAAGTAAAAATCCCATTTATTATAATTGATGAGTCAAATCAAGAAAAAGCTGAAGAAAAAATAATTGAAGTTTGTAAAAAACATGAAATTGATTTAATTGTACTTGCAAGATATATGAAAATTCTTAGTCCAAACTTTGTTTGGAGATATCCAAATAGAATAATCAACATACATCCATCATTATTACCTGCTTTTCCAGGTGCTCTTGCATATGCACAAGCTTATGAAAGAGGAACGAAGATAGTTGGGGTAACTTCCCATTATGTAACTGAAAATTTGGATCAGGGGCCAATAATTTTCCAGGATTCCTTTAAAGTGGATCCAAATGACACGTTAGAGGAAATCAAATCCAAAGGTCAAAAACTAGAAGCAGATACTTTGCTAAAAGCAATAAAGATGCATCTAGAAAACAAGCTTGAAGTTCGCTGGAGAAAGGTTCATGTCAAATCTAAGTGAATCAGATGACAGAAATTAAATCCCAATTTGATCCTAATTTAAGAAAAATCATTAAAAAGAAAAATCAAGTTGCAGTAATTCCTATAGGCTCAATAGAACAACATGGTCCACATTTACCAATTTCAACTGATTTAGATATTGTTACTGAGATAGCAAGGCAGTTATCAGAAAAGAAAAATTTTTTACTTTTACCTACAATAACATATGGTGTATCATTTGAACATGCACCATTTTTCAACTTGAGTATCAAAGAATCAACTATTCGTACTGTTATAACTGATTTGTGTATGTCACTTCTTGCAAATAACATCAAAACAATTTTTGTCATTAATGGTCATCATGGAAATATAAAACCGTTGAAAAACATTGATGCTAAATTACGAAAATTATCAAAAAATAAACTTAGAGTTTTTCCACTTTCATACTGGCATTTTATGAAAAAAGAATTTGATCATGCAGGATTTATAGAGACTTCGTTGATGCTTGTAATATCAAAAAATGTCAAGATGAAATTGGCAAAAAAAGGATTTGTGACAGATGGAATGAAACAGCAACAAATTAACGATTTAGGACGATTGGCGGAAAAATCATTTCTAAAAGTTACTAAAAATGGAATTTGGGGAGATCCAAGAAAGGCCACTAAGAGAGATGGACAGTTAATTTTAGATGAAATAATGAAAAATCTTGAAAAAAAGTGTCAAACTTGCCTCACTGAGTATAGTTCAAAGTTAAACCAATGAAATTTTAATATAATCCCTCAATATCAATGCCAATAAGTGAAATAGATGTCCGTTGATATGGCAGTAAAAGTATTGGATGAGAGTATCAATCAAATTGTATTGATAAAACTCAAAGGCGGCAAAACAATTAGAGGGAATTTACTCGGTTTTGATCAGCACATGAACCTGCTACTTGACTCATCAGAGGAAATTCCTATTGATGGCAATTCAAAAAGCCTAGGCACAATAGTCGTCAGAGGAGACAATGTTGTTATGATATCTCCTCCACCAGCAGCAAATTAGGTGATTTGAGATGACTAGAGGCACAACTTCGATGGGTGGTTTTACCAAGAAAAAAGTACATATCAGATGTAGAAGGTGTGGTAATAATGCATATCATAAACGTCACCACCAATGCGCAAGTTGTGGTTTTCCAGAGGCCAAACGCAGAAAGTATTCCTGGATTAAATGGTATACGTAGATGCAAGAAATTGTAATTATTCTTAGTTCGCTAGCAGGTGTTGCTACAGCAGCTGCTACAAGAAAAATGCCAAAAAATAAAACACAATTACTAAGTCTTGGCGCTAGCTCACACATCAAAAGTCAAATTAATTCTCTAAAAATTGAAAAGGACATTCTTACAAAAACAATTTCCAGACTATATCAAACAGATTCTGATTTTCCAAAGATTCAACGAGATAAATTATTGTTAAAATATCAACATCAACTAGGAATTGTATTAGCACGATTAGAAAAACTTGAAGATGCAAGTCACCATCCAGATTTAGGTCCAATTGGAGATGGATTGATTACACTAATGGATCAAAAATTATCAAAATTGGATGATAGATTGTATGAATTATCATCAAAGATTGCAACTGTAAATGTAACAATTCCAGAAATAAAAAAAGATGAAGTACATGAGAGTAAATCAGAAATAAAACCAAGTAGAAAAACATTCAACTTTGAAAAACCAAAAGAGACAAAATTAGATCCAATAGTAATCCCACAAACAAGTTCAAGAGAATCATTTGAATTAACCACATTAACCAGATTTTCAAACAAAGAGCCAAAGTTTCCATTATTTGAAAAATCAATTGAACCAAAAGAGGAAATAATAAGAGAAATAATCCAGCCAAAAGAAGAGATAAGAGAAATAGTTCAACCAAAGATTGAAGACAAAATTGAGATCATACAAGCAATCGTTGCAAAACCAGAAATTAAATTTGAAATAAAGCCAGACATCAACAAAGAAGTTGCAAAGATAACTGAGTACAAGGCTCTTCCAGAACCAAAGTCAAATCCAATCACAGCATTAGAAGATGACTTTGATGAAGATAATTCAGATGACTTGGATAAAATAAAAGGAGAGATAATGAAAGTTCTCTCCAAGATTGAGCAAGCAGAGGTAGAATGATTGTCCTACGATGATGCCATAGAGGCATTATCAAATAATGCATTAAAATTTGTAAAAGATGATTTTGTAGTTGGACTTGGAAGTGGTAGAGCAGCTACCACTCTTGTAAAATCTCTTTCATCATTAATCAAAGTAAAAAATTACAACATTAGAGGAGTACCAACATCATTGCAAATAAAATTGATTGCTGAGAAAGGAGGTATTCCATTAGTGGAAGCTGATCAAGTTGATCACATAGATGTTGTCTTTGATGGTGCTGATCAAATTGATTCTCAAAGATTTGTCATCAAAGGAGGTGGCGGAGCTTTGTTACGAGAAAATATTTTGTTTAGTCTAGCTAAAAAAGTAGTAGTTATGGCAGATAAATCAAAATTTGTTAAAAACTTTACAAGAGCAGTTCCAGTAGAAGTTCATCCACTTGCAAGAAATTCAGTAATAGATGCAATCAAGAAATTAGGAGGGAAAACAGAACTACGTTCACTTGATAGAGGATATCCATTCTTTACAGAAAAT
The DNA here is from genome assembly GCA_050749345.1 of Nitrosarchaeum sp. Taxonomy (GTDB): domain Archaea; phylum Thermoproteota; class Nitrososphaeria; order Nitrososphaerales; family Nitrosopumilaceae; genus Nitrosarchaeum. The sequence goes on from JBOGRE010000254.1 coordinate 11,356, forward strand.
GGAAATATTATTCTTGATTGTGACTTTGGAGTAATCAAAAATCCAAAAACACTTTCCCAAAAAATCAAACAAATCACAGGAGTGATGGAATCAGGAATATTCATAAGAAAACCAGATGTGATTTACAGAGCCAAGATTGATGGTAAATTCGACATAATTTAGAAAAATATTTTAGATTATCCTGGGATTGATTCTCATAGTAGATGAATTCATAAATTCTGTGTTTTTTAGTATTATGTCCATCTTTGTTAACGTAGCGTAAAATCATCCATCATAACATCTTGATTATGAAAAATATTGTATGTTGCGTTGTATTATGAATTTTTAGAATAGAGGTATTTGTTATGTAAATGATTAATGAGTCATTTTGACCATAAATAATAGATCATGAAGTTATTTGAAATATATTCATCATCTAAAATTAGTCATGATAGTTCTCTTACTTCTTCCCACGCAGGTTTTGGCTCATTATTATTTTCTAACATATCACAGTATAGTAAAAATTGGTTTAAAAGTTCCATGAACAATTTATTCAGATCAATGATTCATGGATATCAAATTAATGAGAAAAAGACTTGGGCCAAATTGCCCAAGCCTTGGACGATGGTTAGTCAACATACAAGCGAATGACTCCACTGACGTATGAAAACCATAATTACTTTGAAAGTTTTCCTTAAAAGACTCACGTAGAAATTATCAGTATGATCTAAATACTATTTTGATAAAATAAGTATGATTGGAACTCTCACCAAATAACTAATTGTTTTTGGTCTTAAGATCCGATCTCAATATTTTTTATTAAATTACTAAAAATCTAAAAGTTTTTGGTAACTAGTAACAAATCAAAAGATCTAGTCAATCAATGCCTCCTACTAAAATTAAAGGGTAGAGTATGAATGATTTTAGCAATTGATTGAATTTAGAATTAAATAACTACAAAATTTTCAATATGGACGTTTAACAAATTTTCCATGACCTAATTTTCCAACAACTTCAAAATCTTCAGCTACTAGATGACCTCTTACAATTGTTTTAACAGGCCATCCCTTTAATGACATTCCTTCGTATACGATATAGTCAGAAAAACCACCAAATAATTCTGAGGATACTTTATTTTCTTTTTTTAAATCTATCATGGTAATATCAGCATCTGCGTCTTTGGCTAATGTTCCTTTTTTGGGATGCATTCCAAATATTTGAGCAGCATTA
>JBOGRE010000255.1:0-3157 GCA_050749345.1 Nitrosarchaeum sp.
ACACTACCAAACAAGTTCAAAGGAATCAAAAAATTTCTTAAAATGAACGAAATCCCAATTGAATGGGGAAACATAGAAGCAATTTTTCCTGAGATTACTAATATACAACAAACTAGAGGCTACACAACTGAAGAAATTAGGCAAATCTTGGATTATTCAACCGATGTAACAACTGATTTTCTATTCCTAGCAGAATCCTCATCTGGGATGAGAGTGGGTGGTTGGGAGGAACAGGTATGGGGAAATATTAGACCAATTTATGAAATCAAACCGGGAGAATACTCACATGATAAATCTAAGGCTAGTAATGATACTAAAATTGTATGTGCTAGTATGGTCGTTTATAATGGAACATCTTCAAAATATTTGGGTTTGATCTCAATCGAAGCATGGGATAAACTACAAGCTGTAAAAACACAATGGCTTAGAAGGAAAGGGAGAGAACCAAAACCAGAAGATCCTATAATTTTAACAAGATATAGAGATAATCGTTCATTTTCCAAGAATGGTATTCGAAATAAAATAAACAAGGTCATAGAAAGATCTGGAATTCAAAAGTCATTAAAAAAGGAAAGAAACTATGAAGTACCTGCAACTCATGGAATGAGAAAAAGATGGAATAAGATAATGTCTGAACTAAAAAATAACAATGACTCTCATGCAAATCTAATTCGAAAAGAACGATTGTTTGGTCATAAGATAGGTGTAACTAAATTGGATAATAGCTACTTTTTCAGCGAAATCGAGGAAGCCGTTCCACAATATCTTCGTGCAATGCCAGAACTGATGATTTCAGAGGAATACCGAGCATCATGGGCTCTGCAGGAAGTTCAAGAAGAAAATCAACAACTTCAAAAGACAATAGAAGAAAAAGACCAAGCCCTAGTAATGCTAGAAGAACTTAAAGAAAAAGTTGAAAGACTGGAAAAGTATGACAAAAAAGAATGACTAGTTTTGAATTATTTCTTGGAAATCACTGGAAGTCAAAATTTTTTAGTTTTTTATACGTGTTTTAAAATCATTGCCATTTTTCTCAATTCATGCTCTCGTAAAGCTTTTTCAATTACATTTAAAATGCTAGACTCTATAGCACTATCGAATTTATCCTTAACCAATTGTTTCCCAATCTTATTTTTCATGTTAGGTAATATTTCAAATACACTAGCTTGTGAAACCTTGGGAAAGAATTTTTTTGCTACATCCAAAAACTCTTTTTTAATTTTATACTGAGGATCATTACGCTTTAGCTTTTTGGCGTCAGTAATTTCTTTATAAATTTCCATTAACAGATCGGGATGATTCTTGTACAATGCTCTACCATCTTCCGCAAAAAATCTGTTAAACCAATTAGTAGGATTGTCTGTTAAAATCTTCATATGATAATTCAAATCTGAATTTCTTTCCAAACCATATTCGTGTCGTCCTTTCTTTTGCATATCTAGAAGATTGCTTAACGACTTTCTTGCAGAAACCTTTTTTGATTTGTCATATTTAGATGCTTTTTCTTTCGTCCTTGAATGACTTTGGTGTTTCAAATAATATTTATCATCTCTTATTGCATAATTAAGAAGATTAAGAAGGAAATATTCACCACTTTTAGTTAGATTATCTCTGATTTTAAAAAAGATTAAGATTATGTAGAATGTATCCCCAAAATTAATTTTCCCATTATGTCTTTCAGATTCTATAACCTTAATCCTCGTTTTCAAAAACTCGATTAATTTTAGAGAAAATTCAGTGTACGAATCTTCTTTTTCGCATTTATAAATAAAGTCTTTGTAAAATTGTTTGAGTTCCAGTAATGCTTCCATTTCTCCAACATAATATTTTTTCTTAGATGTGCCAGTAACATGAATTTTCTTTTGAGATACAAGATTATTGATTAAGTCAATATTCGCTTTGCTTTTAGGTATTTTACCTTTGGTGAATATACTATCTCTTGAACAATATGGATGAGCTTTAATGAATTCAATTATTTTTTCTTCAACCATCTTTGGTTTGTGTTTTACTTTCTTTCTCTTCAAAATAGTAATCCTAGTCCGTAAATGTACCTAAAAATCTCCAATTTTATAACAACTAGCTGTTTACGAATGAAAGCTCGATTTTTCATTCACTCCAATTGAACTAGCCCTCTTACTATAGTATAGTAATATGGCTCACAAAAGAATAGGAATAACAATTCCAAAGGAAATGTTGGAGGATATAGATAACCTCCGTAGAATTTCTAATCGTTCTAGATTTATTGTTGAATTGATTAGAGAACCACTCAAAAAATTAAAAGAGGTGTACGGTCTTTGTTAGTGACACTCTGTTGTAAACACAAACCAAAGACGAGTAGAAGGGAATATTGTTGCCAAAAAAGTGGTAACTATATCCTTGAGCTTTGCAAAAAATGTAGAGAGATAGAATCAACAAGATTTTTAGTAAATGAGGTGGAATTAAAATGAGATCACTTGACTCTTTTTTCGATAATTCATCAAATAATACGGGTAATGAGTTACATCTAGAAAATTTTAATATTGAATTTTCTGATAAAATTGATCTCCTTGACGAAGCAATAGAAAAAATTGGAAGAACTGTAAAGGGTGATGTAAACTTGATTAATCGAATTTTTTTTAATGGGTTTTCTACTTTTATCTCAAAACCTACTCAGCTAATGGTCATGGAAAGAAGTTCTGAAGGAAAAACATATCCAGCACTTCAAGTTGCTCAATACTTTCCAAAGGAACATGTGGAAAAATTAGGTAGTATGACCCCACAAGCATTCAAGTATGAATTAGGTATCTTGGTAGACAAAGACTATAACCCAATCCAAGATCAAATAGATGATCTCGATGAACAAATTTATGACGCAAGAAAGAAGAAAAACGGTAAAAGAATCAAAGAATTAAAATCACAAAAAGAAAATATACTAAAAAATTCTAAATCACTAATTGATCTTCGTTACAAATGGATTATATTCAAAGAACCACCAGATCCTAAACTTCTGGAGGGACTATATTCTACTATTTCAAGCGATGAAGAATATAACGAACATAAATTCGTAAACCACTCAAACGGTGATGGTAATAAATCATTTACAGTAGTGTTTAGAGGAACCCCAGCAATTTTAATTTGTACAGCAAAGGATGAAAGCAGATATGCTAGATGGCAAGAA
>JBOGRE010000256.1:0-9956 GCA_050749345.1 Nitrosarchaeum sp.
TTTTTGTGCTGTAAAGAAATTGGAAAAGTTATGGTTAAACAAAAAAGCGGAGTGATTGTAAATATTTCTTCAATTTATGGTATGGTAGGAGCTGACCAAAGAATTTATGGAAAAAGTAAACTGAATTCAGTTTCATCTTACGCAACAACAAAAGGTGGAATCATAAATCTAACAAGATTTCTTGCAGCACATTGGCACAAAAAGAATATTCGAGTAAATACTTTATCGTTAGGAGGAGTCTATAATAAACAAAATAATCAATTTGTAAAAAATTATTCTTATAGAACCATGCTAGGTCGAATGGCTTCAAAGGATGAATATAATGGTGCAATTTTATTTCTAACATCAGATGCCTCGTCTTATATGACTGGAGCTAATTTAGTAGTGGATGGAGGGTGGACTGCTTGGTAAATCAAAAAATTTTGTGTTTAGTTCAAGCTAGAATGGGCTCCACACGACTTCCTGGAAAAGTTTTGAAGTATCTCAATGGGATTCCTATGATTTGTATCATTATGCAAAACCTCCAAAGATCAAAGCAAATTACTAAGAGTATGGTTGTGACCTCTAATAATCCTAAAGATGACATCCTTGTAGATTGTCTTAAAAAATCCAATATAGAATATTTTAGAGGAAACGAAAATGATGTTTTAAGTCGTTTCTATAATGCAGCAGTAAAAGAAAAGGCTGATCTTATTGTAAGAATTACAGCAGATTGTCCTTTAGTAGATCCAGAAATTGTTGATATGATAATTGGTGAAGCAGTGATTAATAAAACCGATTACTGTTCAAATGCAGAAATACGAACATTTCCTCGAGGTTATGATGTAGAGGTATTTACATTTAATATATTAAAAAAAATGTTTTTTGAAACAAAAAATCCTGATGATCTTGAACATGTGACACTTTTTATTCATAAAAATTTGAATATGTTCAATACACTAAATGTTATTGCCCCTCAAAATAAACATCATCCAGAATGGAGAGTCTGTGTTGATACAGAAGAGGATTTCCAATTAATGGAAAAAATTTTTGAGTATTATAAAAATAAAGATTTGATAAAATACGATGATGTAATTGATTTATTTAAAAAATATTCTGACTTACCTAATATCAACAAAGATGTAAAACAAAAAACCGTTAAAAATGAGATATGAAATCGGTTACTTCAATTCAAAACTTATTTTCATTAAATAATAAAAATATCATCTTAACTGGTAGTGCTGGAAGACTTGGAACACAATTTGCACATATTCTCTCAAAAGCTGGAGCAAATACAATTCTAGTCGATATCAATGATAGAAAAAACAAGAAATTAGAAAATAGTATAAAAAAACAATATCATACTAATCCAAGATCATACCAAGTAGATATCTCCAATCAAAATGAAGTAAAAAAATTTACTACTCAAATAATTAAAGATTATAAAATAATTTATGGTTTAGTCAACAATGCATTTTATAGTCCACTTCAAAATACTGATAAAGCTTCTTTACCCTTTGAAAAATTCCAAGTTGAAATATGGAATAAAATGCTTGATGTTAATTTAACAGGGATTTTCTTATGTTGTAAAGAAATTGGAAAAGTTATGGTTAAACAAAAAAGCGGAGTGATTGTAAATATTTCTTCAATTTATGGTATGGTAGGAGCTGACCAAAGAATTTATGGAAAAAGTAAACTGAATTCATCAATTGCTTATGCTGCCACTAAAGGCGGGCTTGTAAATATGACACGTTATCTGGCTGCCTATTGGCAAAGAAAAAACATTAGAGTAAATACACTCACATTAGGAGGAGTTCTGGATAAATACATGGATAAAAAATTTATCAAAAACTATGAACAAAAAACTATACTTGGAAGGATGGGTAACAAAGAAGAGTTTGGTCCCGCTCTATTATTTTTAATATCTAACGCATCATCATACATGACTGGTGTCAACTTAGTTATAGATGGTGGATGGACAGCATGGTAATGAATCATTAAAAAAAATTATAACAAAACTTGAAATAAATCATTTTTTCACTATACAAATAATGAGTAAAATCAAATTCATAGCTAAAAAAATTCTAGGACGTGATAAAATAAAATCAATTGGAAAGGACTATTGGGAAAAAGCTGCTCATGGTAACGTTCAGAAAACCATGAATAAAATTTGTGATGGATTTGATCAGGAATCATTTGAAACAAAAAAAGAAAGTATAATATTTTTGGAAGAATTTCAACTTTCAATAGATTACGTTGTTTTAGATCTGGCTTGTGGAATGGGAAGAACTTGCAGATGGGTTGCACCGAAAGTCAAGGAGTATGTTGGTGTCGACTTTATTCCTGAAATGATTGAAAAGGCAAAAAAATACAATTCAGATTTTCTAAATGCAAAATTTCTTGTCAATGATGGCAAGACGCTTAACATATTTTCAGATAAAATCTTCGATTTGGTTTTTTGTGAAATAGCATTTCAGCATATGCCAAGGGATGTTCAAAAATCGTATGTCAGTGAAGTGTACAGAATTCTAAACGAAAAAGGCATATTTTTTGTACAGTTACCACGAATAGAATATTATAAGGATTCTACTTTTGCTTTTTCTAAAGAAGAAGCTGATTCATTGTTGAAAAATTTCAAAATAAAATATCTACATTCTACACCTGCATATTACCATATTCAAGCAAAGAAATTAAATGACATGAACTAGTGAATAATTTACGTAGAGGGTAATTTGTAATTATAATAGTTTATTTTTAATTATTAATTCTGCCATTTTGAATTCAAATTTGGTATCAATCATCAAACCAGTTTCTGGAGGAATTTCATAAGGAAGAGATTTTGGTGGAAAGGTCCCATATTTCAAGAATTTATTAACATTGTATACGAAAACGCCATTTAATTGATATACAACTGGTGCATCTTGCCTTCTTTGGGGCCTTTTAGTATGGGCTTTAACGAATTTTAAGAATCCTTTTGAATTTATTTCCATCATATTGAAGTAAGGATTTAGATGCTGTTTATATGCGCAGAAAACTGCGTCACATTTTTGTTTTTTTAGTAGCTTAATAGAATTTGCAACATCCTTAGTTCGAATAAAAGGAACTGTACAATCACGATTAACGATTATATCGAATTTATAGTCAAGAGAATTTAGTGATTTAATTCCATGCTTAATTACATCAATCATACTTGCAGTGTTCGTAGCTAATGATCTAGGTCTAAGAAATGGAACTTCAGCACCATATTTTTTTGCGATTGATGCAATTTCTTTATCTTCTGTTGAAACAACTACATGGCTAAAAATATTAGATTTGAGAGATGATTCAATAGTATGGGCAATTAGAGGTTTACCGGCTAATTTTCGAATATTTTTTCTAGGAACACCTTTTGAACCACCTCGTGCAGCAATGAAACAAATTGGTTTCAAAAAGAATTCACCATTGGTTCTTAATTTTGATTAGAGTATATTTTCTTATATGTGGTTTTTATCCAATTAAATTAAATTTGCCGAGTAACTATCTTATACGCCATGATTTATTATTAATTTAAATTTGGAAGATATTAGGATCGCAAGTTATAGAATAGGCACTAATCGTCCCGTTTTTGTCATTGCTGAAGCAGGAATTAATCATAATGGGTCATTAAATATTGCAAAAAAAATGGTCAAGGCTGCAAAAAAATCAGGAGCTGACTGTATAAAATTTCAAACTCATATTGCTGAAAAGGAGATGATAAAAACCGATATTAGACCGGGAAATATTTCTAAAAAAACTCTATGGAATATAATAAAAAATTCAGAGTTAACTGAGAATGATGAACGAAAAATTCAACAATATTGTAAAGAAAATAAAATATTGTTTCTTTCAACACCTTTCTCAATTGATGCAATTGAAAGGTTAGAAAAAATCAAAATGCCTGCCTATAAAATAGGTTCAGGTGAGTTAACAAATTTACCATTTCTTCAGAGAATTGCTAAAACCAAAAAACCTGTTATTTTATCAACTGGAATGTCTACAATGAATGAAGTTAAGAAGTCAGTAAGCCTATTTAAAAAATACAAATCGCCCCTAATTTTACTTCAGACTACATCTGTATACCCTTCTGATTATCAAGATATTAGGTTAGGATTAATTGAAAAATATCAAAATATGTTTAGAGTTCCTGTGGGAATTTCTGACCATTCAATTGGAATTTACATAGCCTTAGGAGCAGTTGCAAAAGGTGCGTGTATAGTAGAAAAGCATTTTACTTTAGATAAAAAAATGCCAGGTCCAGATCAAAAATTATCACTCGAACCAAATGAATTAAGAGAACTTGTTAAAGGCTGTAAAGCTGTCAAGCTTGCTTTAGGAGATAAGAAAACAATCCTGAAAAAAGAAAAACTAATTTTAAAATTTGCAAGAGAATCTGTTGTATCTATAAAATCTATTACTAAGAATGAGGTGTTTTCTGAAAAAAACATCAGTACTAAACGACCTGGAACAGGTCACATCCCTGCATCCAAATACTATAAAATTATTGGAAGAAAAGCCAAAAGAAACATATCAAGAGATAAACAACTTACATGGCATGATGTTTTATGAAATGAAAAATTCTATTAGTAACAGAAAGAAGAGCAGATTATTCTAAATTTAAACCAATACTAAAAGAAATAAAAAAATCAAAACATCTGGATTACTATCTAATTGTAACAGGTACACATCTACTAAAATCACATGGTTATACCATTAATGAAATAAGAAGAGATGGATTCAAAATTACATCGACTTTTCAAATGCACAAGAAAACAAAAAAAGATACTGGTGCTGAAATGGTCAAGACCTTTGGAAGAGCAGTAATTAATTTATCAAAAGAAATTGAAAGATTAAAACCCGATATTATTTTATCAGGGTTTGATATTGGTGCTAGTTTAGCCGCTTCCATAGTAGGAGCTCATATGAATATTATTGTTGCCCATGTAGAAGGAGGAGATGTAACTGGAACAATTGATGAATCAATTAGACATGCTACAACAAAATTTTCTCACTTACACTTTACATCAAATGAATTAGCACGACAACGAATAATCAAAATGGGTGAAAAACCAGATCATGTATTTGTTGTAGGAAATCCTGCATTGGATAAAATTTTACAAATAAAGAATATACCTCAAAAGGAGTTACAAAGAGAATTCAAAGTTGATTTTAGTAAACCTTACATCATTATGGTACAACATACTGTTACATCAGAAATTGATGAAGTTGATAAAAATATTTTGAAAACCATAGAAGCTATTAAGGAACTAGATATTCAAGCCATTGTAGTATATGGAAATGCTGATGCAGGTTCTAAAAAAATTTCAAAAATATTAAAAAATACAAAAATTCGCCAATATCCTACTATCGCATCTGAAAAGTACATTAATTTATTAAAAAGTTCAAGTGCACTAGTAGGAAATTCAAGTAGTGGAATTATTGAAACCCCTTTTTTACATGTACCTTCAGTCAATATTGGAACTAGACAACAAGGACGTGGAAATCCTGGCAATGTGATAAATGTAGGATATAATAAAAATGAAATCAAAAAAGCAATTGAAAAAGCCATTAATGATAAAGTTTTTCTTAAAAAAGTAAAAAATTGTAAAAGTTTGTATGGTGATGGAAATGCAGCAAAAAAAATTGTCAAGATACTTGAAACGATAAATTTAGAAACAATTCCAATACAAAAAAAATTGACTTATTGATATGAATTCCATACTTGTCTTAGGAGGAGCAGGGTTTGTAGGACGTTCATTAATAAAAAAATTAATTACAAATAAATTTAGAGTAAAAGCATTAGTTTACAAAAAAGACATTCCGTATAATATTGAAAAATTTAAAGGAGATATTTTATCTCCTGGAATCTTAAATGAACATATTGAAAATGGAGATATTATAATTAATTTAATTGGTCAACTTACAGGTAGTGATGTAAAGTTTAGTGATCTAAATATTAAAGGAGGGTTAAATTTACTTCAATCATGCTTGAATAAAAAAAATGTAAAAATTATTTTAATTTCTTCATTAAATGTATATGGTGAAAATTTAAAAAGAGGATCAAAAGAAAGTGATTTATCAAAACCAACTACAATTTATGGTAACATAAAATTACTAACAGAAAAAATATATCAAAATTATTCAGATGTTCATGATAGAGACGTTACAGTTTTAAGATTATCTAATCTGTATGGACCAGAGAAAAAATCAGGGCCTATATCTAATATGATTTCTTCTCTGAAAAATAAAAAGTATTTTTCAGCATATAATAATGGTAAACAATTAAGAGATTTTATTTTTATTGAAGATGCGACAGATGGAATTTTAGCCGCTATCAAAAATTCTCAACGCGGTTTCCAAATATTTAATATTTCGACTGGAAAACGTTACATGATAAAAAATGTAGCAAAATTAATTGAAAAAATTAGTAAAAAGAAGCTTAGAATTCGATTAAATCCTAAAATTCCCGATGAAAGATGCATATGGGCTAATAATTCAAGAGCTAAGAGAATTTTGAAGTTTTCTCCAAAAATTACCCTTGAAAAAGGGTTAAAATTCACTATTGATTACTATAGGCAAAAAGAAAATTGGAGTACAAAGTAAAATGGTTCAAATAAAAATTAAAAATAGAATAGTCGGCCAAAATCAACCTCCATTTATTGTTGCAGAGGCTGGGATTAATCATAATGGAGAAATAGAAAAAGCATTAAAAATGATTCAGATAGCAAAAGAATCTAATGTAGATGCAATAAAATTTCAAACATTTAAGGCTGAAGAATTTATTGCAAATCCAAAACAGATGATCACATATCGTTCACAAGCGAAACAGATTACAGAATCAATGCTTGAATTGCATAAACGATTGGAATTTTCACGTGATGAATGGTTTAGAATAAAAAAACACTGTGATGATGAAGGAATAATATTTTTTTCAACTGCACAAAATCGTTCAGATTTAGATTTACTTCTAGAAATAGGTATAGAAATAATCAAAGTAGGTTCTGATGATTTTAATAACCTACCACTATTGAAAGATTACACAGCTACAGGATTACCAATATTCATTTCATGTGGAATGGCAGATTTAGAAGAGATACGTGAAACTTTGCAAGTTATAGGAGCATTAGAAGGTTATCCAACGGTGTTATTATTATGTACATCCCAATATCCAACCCCTCCTGAAGATGTCAATTTGCTTAAGTTTAAGACTATCACGAAAACATTTCCAGGAATAAGTTTAGGATTTTCGGATCACACTCAAGGACCATTAGCATCATCTTTAGCTGTTGCCTTTGGAGCCTGTGTTTTTGAGAAACATTTTACTTTAGATCATAACCTTCCAGGTCCAGATCACTGGTTTGCAGAAGATCCAACTGGTCTAAAAGAATGGATTGATTCGATAAGAAAAGCTAGTATTATGATGGGTAGTAGAATAGTTCATCCCACAAAACTAGAAGAGATAAATAAAAAAGAATGGAGAAGAGTTGTTGTTGCTAATAGAGAGATAAAAGAGGGAGAGATTTTTGATACTACCAATATTAATATGAAAAGAGTATCAGGAGGAAATGGTCTTCCTCCATCATTTTATGAAAAAATTCTTGGAAAACGCGCTATAAAAAAATTTAATTATGGAGAACCAATTATTATATGAAAAAAATTTTTTTCTTAGTAAACAATTTAGACGAAATTGATTTTAAAGAATATGCAAAAAAACATCTTGTAAATGAAACTATTGTTATTAATACTATTCTACCCAAAGAAACTAAAGATTATGATTTAGTAATTCTTTGGAATTATAGAAAGATACTTAAAAACATTGAAAATAAAAAAAATATAGTTATTTTTCACAGTTCGGATCTGCCTTATGGAAAAGGATGGGCACCAATATATTATTCAATTATTGAAGAAAATGAATTTTATACGATTTCAGGGATTTTAGCATATGAAGAAGTAGATTCTGGAGATGTAATTATAAAAGCTAAATTCAAAATTAAAGAAAATTATACTGCAGATATAATTAGAAAATGGGATACTGAAATATGTATGATGCTAATTAAAAAAATTCTCAAAAGATTTGATGGGAAAAAAATTGTTGGTTCAAAGCAAGTAGGAATAAGTACCTATCATGAACGACGAAAACCAGAAGATAACATTATTAATTTTAATTCAAAAATTTCAGAGGTAATAAATCATTTAAGAGCATGTGAAAAAAGAAATCCAGCATTTTTTTATTATAATAAAACAAAGTATTTAATCACTATTGAACCAGAAGTAAAGCCTGAATTTCCAAAAGACCTTGAGATAACATTCTTTGATACAGTCAAATAGGAATGTTTTTGATTACTAACACTAATGGTTTTTAAAATGAAATATAAAATTCAGCATAATAAACCAACACTAGGACGAGAAGAAGAAGAAGCCGCTCTAAGAGTTTTACGATCTGATTGGTTATCTCAAGGTCCTGAGGTAGAAGCATTTGAAAACGATTTTTGTAGGTTTATGGGGTTGCCCAAAGGTCACTCTATAGCTGTTTCAAATGGTACATCAGCACTTTTTCTATCATTATGGGCACTTAAAACAACTGGTAAACGAGTTAGCTTTCCAGCTTATGCATGTTCAGCTATACGACATTCAATTGCAATGATTAAAGGATACGAAAATCCTACTGATATCACAAAAAATTCTCCAAATATTGATTTGACTAGAATGGACCAAAATACGGATATCAGTATAATCCCACACATGTATGGCATTCCTGTAGATTTAACAGATTACGATACGACAAATGTGATAGAAGATTGTGCCCAAGCATTAGGGGCTAAAATAAACGGAAAATTAGTAGGGCTACAAGGAGTTTTTGGCGTATTTTCGTTTTATGCAAGTAAATTAATGACATCTGGAGGACAAGGCGGTATGGTTATATCAGAAAATTATGATTTAATAAATTCCATTAGAGATTATCGTGAATTTGATTATCGACGGGATGATAAAAAAAGATTTAACTTTCAGATGACAGACTTGCAAGCTGCTATTGGTCGTGAACAGTTAAAAAAAATTCCTAGATTTCTTAATGACAGAGAGAGGATATTTAATTTATACAAAGAAGCTGGTTTTGAACTACTTGATATCGATAAAAATGATAAAAGAAAAATTTCTCCTGTAAGATATAGAGCAATAGTTAAGACAGAAAATTCTATGAAAATGATTTCGTCATTAGCTTCGAGTGGAATTGAAGCAAAAATACCTACGGAAGATTGGGAGCTATTAGGTGATCCTCAACTTTTGCCAAATGCCCTTGAGTTAACAAAAAACACAGTCTCATTACCCATTTATCCTTCTTTAAGTAATGATGAAGTCTCTAAAATTATTCAAAGCACAAAATCATTTTTTGAAAATGAATGAATAGAAGATTGATAACTAATTGGTACTTTTTTATTTCTTTCCATTAAGACTTTTCCTTCATTTTCTTTTCATTTGATCACGTAATTAGTAAAAAAATTATAGATTTTTCGATATTTCCATAATGTTAAAGTATCTTTCGGCATATTCATCATCTGATTTTAATTTCTTTTTAACCCATTTCCATCCATCCTTAGTAAAAATTCTTTTATGAGGAATTGAGTTCATTGTTATCATTCCACATCTTTCATAGCAATTAATCGCTCGAAAAGCATCACTGAAAACTCTAAGTTTAATTTTAGAAATTTTTAGATTTTTGAAAATCCACTTATTATATATTTTCATAACATGCACCATAAGACCAGGAGCAAATCCTCTTTCTCCTCTTAAAACATCAGTAATATGGATAGAATTATCTTTTTTATCATAACGATCTAAACCTATGTGACCGATTTTTGTCCCATCATAAATAACTAGAAATAATATTCGTTCTTTATTTAGTAGAATCTTTTTATTTATCCATTTTTTCGTTTCTTCATTAGAGCCTTCAAATTTTGTATCAA
>JBOGRE010000257.1:0-4574 GCA_050749345.1 Nitrosarchaeum sp.
GTTTTATTGTCTTTGAGCCATTCAAGTGTCTTTACAAAAGAATCGGCTAATTCAATAGTTGTAAGAACCGGAATTCCTAATTCCAAGGATTTTCTTCTAATTTGATATTCATCTTCAAGCATTCCAATATATTTTTCGAGTGTTGATGTACTAGGAATATTTATGATAAAGTCGATTTTTCGCTCATAAAGTAAATCTGCAATGTTGGGTTTTCTTGAAGGTTCTGAAATTTTGTGAACTACTTCAACACCACCAATCTTTTCTTCAAAAAATTCTGCAGTATGTTCAGTTGCAAGGATTTTAAATCCAAGATTTTTTAATCGTGCGATTGGTTGCAATAACTTTTCTTTGTTTTGAGATCCACCTACTGTAACTAGTGCGGTGCCTGTCTTTGGGAGAGTATAACCTGCAGAAGTAAATCCTTTAGCTAACGCATCGTAAAAGCTTGTGCCAAAACAGGCAACTTCACCAGTAGATTGCATTTCCACTCCTAGTCTAATATCTGCTCCTTCTAGTTGCATAAATGAGAATTGTGGTACCTTGATTCCAAAATTAGAGATTTTTTGCCATTTATTTTCAGGCAATTTAGGTAATGGCTTGCCCAAGATTGCCTTTGCTGCTAGTGAGATAAGATTCGTCTTGACAAGTTTTGATACAAAAGGCATGGAGCGAGAAGCTCTGATGTTTAATTCAATTACATAGACATGATCATCATGGATTAGAAATTGCAGATTAAACGGTCCTTTGATATTAAACGTTTTTGCAATCTTGGTAGAGTATTCAGTAATAGTTTCAATAGTTTTGTTGTTTAGACGCCATGGTGGAATGCACATCATAGCATCACCTGAGTGAACACCTGCACTCTCAATGTGTTCAACTATTGCTCCAATTATAACATCAGTTCCATTACTAACTCCATCAACATCTACTTCTAGTGAATTTAGCATGAATTTTGAGATAACAACTGGATGATCAGGGGATACATCAGTTGCTTCTTTGACATATTTTTTTAATTCATCTTGGGACCATACTACTTTCATTGCAGCACCAGATAATACATAAGAAGGTCTGACAATTACTGGAAACCCTACATTTTGTGCAAAACTTTTTGCCTCAACAATATTTGAAAATGCTTGCCATCGTGGTTGTTGAATATGTAATTTATCTAATTCAGCACTGAATTTGGATCTATCTTCTGCCCTATCAACATCATCTGCAGCAGTACCCATTATGTTTATACCATTTTTTGCAAGACCTAATGTCAAATTATTTGCGGTTTGTCCTCCTACACAAGTAATTATGCCTTTTGGATTTTCAAATTCTGCAATATCCAAAATTCTTTCCAAAGTTAATTCTTCAAAGTACAGTCTGCTACAAATATCATAATCAGTTGAAACAGTTTCAGGATTACAGTTAACAACTGAAATATTTTTTTCACCATTTTCTTGCAGCCCCCAAACCATGTTTACAGTACCCCAATCAAATTCCACACTGCTGCCAATACGATAAGGACCTGCACCAAGTACAATGACTCCTTTTTCATCAGGTGTAATTTGAATATCATTTTGAGTACCACCGTATGTCAGATAGAGATAGTTGGTGACTGCAGGCCATTCAGCTGCCAAAGTATCAATTTGTTTTACACAAGGCAACACTCCTACTTTTTTACGTATTTCACGTATTTCTTTATCAGATTTGTTTTTTACACGGGCAATTTGTCTATCAGAGAATCCCATCTTTTTTGATTCCCAAAGTAGATGTGTGGTAAGTTGTTCTTGTTTTAATTTGGATTCAATATCCACAATATTTTTGATCTTTTCAATAAACCAAGGATCAATTGCAGAAAGTTTATAGATTCTTTCAACAGTTATTCCCATCTTAAGGGCGGCAGCCACATAATACAAAATCAAATCATCAGGGTGAGAAAGATAATCTTCTATTTGCTCTTCGTTATAAGATTCCATATTTACTCGGTTTAGAACAAGACCATCATTTCCAATATCAAGCATTCGTATTGATTTTTGTAATGATTCCTCAAAACTTCTTCCAACTGCCATAACTTCACCAACTGATTTCATTGTAGGGCCAAGTTTTCGTTTTACAAGATCAAATTTTGCAAAATCCCATCTAGGATGCTTGCATACAATATAATCTAAAGAAGGTTCAAAACAAGCAGTTGTAGTTTTTGTAATTCTGTTCTCTAATTCTGGTAAGGTATATCCCAATCCAATTTTTGCAGACATGTATGCAAGTGGATAACCTGTTGCTTTGCTTGCAAGTGCAGAAGATCGTGATAATCTAGGATTGATTTCTATTGCAACGTATCTGTCAGAATCAGGATCTAATCCATATTGTATATTACATTCACCTACGATTTCAACATGTTTTGTTGCACGTAAAGCTGCAGAACGAAGCATATGATATTCATGATTATCAATTGTTTGAGAAGGTGCAACAACAATGTTATCACCAGTATGAACTTTCATTGAAAGAACATTTTCCATATTGCAAACAATTACGTTGTTTCCAACATAATCTTGCATTACTTCATATTCTATTTGCTTCCAATGTCCAATATATTCTTCAACTAGGACTTGACCCACAAGACTTGCTCTTAGTCCTCGTTCAACAATTTCATGTAATTCAATTTCATTATAAGCAACTCCGCCGCCTTTACCACCAAGGGTATACGCTACTCGAATAATTACAGGATACCCTAATTCTTGAGCAATTTCTTTTGCATCTATAAAATTTGTGACTGTTCTACTTTTTAGAATTGGAACATTACATTGTTCCATAGAATCTTTGAAGAGTTGACGGTCCTCAGTTCTTTGAATTCCTTTAATTTGAGTGCCTAAAACATGTACCCCATACTTTTCAAGTATACCAGCCTGAGCAAGATTAACACCACAATTCAAAGCAGTTTGACCACCATATGCCAGCATTATTCCATCAGGTCTTTCCTTTTCGATAATAGATTCTACATACTCTACATTCACAGGTAGCAAATACACTTTATTTGCAAATCTAGTATCTGTCTGAATTGTTGCAATGTTTGGATTGATTAAGATACTTTGCAGTCCATCTTCGTGAATTGCTTTGAGGCATTGGCTTCCGGAGTAGTCAAATTGACGGTCGTTTTTAGCGACTTTCGCCGGCTTCTCCGATTTTTATTGCCCCACTACCAAGTACAAGAATTTTTTTTATCGACTCATTCTTCGGCAGATTTACCTTCCTCCATAAGGTGTTTGAGTTCTTCAAAGACGAATTTACAATCATAAGGTCCTGGTGCAGCTTCGGGGTGAAACTGAACAGCAATACAATTTTGCTTTTTGTGTTTTATTCCTTCAACTGTTTTATCATCTGCGTTTGTAAACCATAAATTAAATTCAGATGTATTCAAAGATTCAGGAGTTATTCCATAACCATGATTCTGACTTGTAACATAAACTTGATTATTCTCCAAATTAACACAAGGTTTGTTTTGTCCTCTATGACCATATTTTAATTTGTAAGTTTGAGTGTTCCCAGCTAGACCAATGATTTGTGCACCTAAACAAATTCCAAGTGTTGGGATATTTTTTTCAATTAGTTTTCTTGCAGTTTCAATAGTATCTGAACATTTTTGAGGATCACCCGGACCATTACTAATCACAACACCTTTAGGATTATATGACATAATTTTTTCAAAAGACGTATTCCAAGGTAATTTTATTACTTTATATCCAAGATCACGAATATTTCTCAGTATTGCGTTCTTTGTACCAGTGTCAATTACAACTACAGATTTTTCTTCAGACCCATACACCACCTCTTGTTTGGTAGATACTGTATCCATAAATTGTTCAGAATTATAATTAGGCGCTGATGCAAGTTGTTTTTTTACTTCATCTACATTAATTTCAGTGTCAGATACAACTAAGGCAGCCATCATCACTCCTCCGGTACGAATATTTTTTGTTAGCGCTCTTGTATCAATTCCAGAAATTCCAGGAATTTTTTCATTATATAACCACTCATCAAGAGTCATGAATAGATTCCAGTGACTTGCGGTTAAAGAGAGTTCATGAACAACTAATCCTCTTAATTGAATTTTATTAGATTCAAAGAACTTAGAAATTCCATATTCATCTTTAATTGACGGATCGGGCACACCATAGTTTCCTATAAGAGGGTAGGTAAGTGTGAGAATTTGTCCACTATATGACGGGTCAGTTAAAGTCTCAGCATATCCCACCATTCCTGTATTAAAAACAATCTCACCAAAAACAGTTGTAGAATAACCAAACCCCATCCCATCAAGGACAGTACCATTATCAAGAATCAGCTTACCAAACTTGTTTGCGTGGATTGATTTCTTTGTAGTAATTGTGACCCTCGACGACTACTTTTGATTATGGATTTAAGTTTTTTGAAGGTTGATCGCAAAATAAAATTAAAAATTTCTCAAAGTGCCCGGAATTCTTCACTCCACTTGTGATATGCACGGATCATTTCAAGTGAAACACTTGGTTTTCTTCTTTCCATAATTGTCTTAAAGTCAGATGTGGTGAGTTCACGTGGCTGTATTGGTG
>JBOGRE010000258.1:0-1664 GCA_050749345.1 Nitrosarchaeum sp.
ACATCAGCAGATGAAGCAAAAGTGAGCGTTGGAACCAGTACTTCATCCTGTGGTCCAATTCCAAGTGATCGAAGAATTAGGTGTAAACCATGAGTTGCACTTGATACGCCTAGTGCGCTTTTTGTACCTACATATCTTCTAATTTTTTCTTCGAAATGTTGTAGTATAGGTCCATTAGTAAGCCAACGATTACCTAAGGCATTTACAACAGATTTTTTATCGGTATCTGTAATCCACGGTCTAAAATAAGGAATTTTCAATCCGAATTGATTTTTATTGTTTTGAAGTATATAACTGCGTCTTCCATATCGTTTTAATTATGAATCAACTGTTTCAATTTTATTCATAGATTTGATATGTTCGAATGCTAATTGTTCGAATTCTGGACGATGTTTTTCTAGAAACGAATTCATTTTTGTTGTTGGTATATGTCCATTTATAAAATTAAATTCATCAAAAAAATATTCATGTAAATGAGTATAAAGATCAAATAGATTTATTTGAAATGTATTTTTTTCAACATGATCTACATATTTGTTTAATGCAGAAACATCAACTTGAGTATGTATCATTTTTTTAATGATTTTAGGAAGTTCTTCAAATTTTTTTACCTTTTGAATTGATGGTAGAACTGAATAGCTAACATCTGTAAAAATAATAGATGGTTTACCGTAAAATGCTGCTTCAATCCCAGAAGTTCCTCTTATTGTAGCCAAAAGGGAACAATTTTTCATCAAATTTTCATAGTTTACTGAAGGATGGAATAAAAATACATTGGGCATATCAAGAATTTTTTTATAATAAGAAATTTCTCTCCATCCAAGAATTGACATAGCGCCATGCTCTTTAACGTATAATTTCATACCAACTGGAAGAGCTTTTGCTAACCGTGTGATCAGTGTTAGCTGATCTGTAAAAAATGGAGCTCCCAGAAGTAATGTTCTTTCTGGTTCAGATTGAAGAGGATAGTAAATGAAAGGTTGTTCTTTCTCTATATGTTTTTGAAGTTTTTTATCTATGAATTTTTTTCTGTACCATTTTTTAAAAAATAAAAATTGTGTTATAGCTTTAATTCTAGTCCTTCCATAGTCTGTATATGTGTTCTTGTATTTTTTATCTCCAATCTTAATTAAGAAATGGATATATTTTTTGATCTTTTTTGAATTAGAGATTTTTAGTTTTGATTCAAATCTTTTTGTTTGGTTAAGAGTGTAAAATGATTTCAAATAGTCTTGTAATTCAGATAAGGTTCTTTCTTTTGATGGTTTGTGATTTGCAAACCCATCAATTTTATCATATTCTTCATGGATATTAAAATGATATGCAAATCGAGTTGGTCCCATCATCAAAATTCTAATATTTTTATCTTTACAGAGTTGGTGTATTAAATGACTTTGATGTGTATCTGTTAATTTAATTACAAGATAGTCAGGTTGTATTTCATTTAGTACCTCTTCAAAAAGCTTACATTCATTTCCAAGTATTGATAATATTTCATTATAATTATATTGGTAATAATGATTGTATCTTAAAAAAGATCGTTCTGAATATGCCACTTGCCATAAGTTAATCTTGTATTTAGTTTCAAAATTCTTAAGATATTCAATATCGGGATTATTAGTAATTTTTTTAATATAATCTCTATAATACCAAACTTTTTGAAA
>JBOGRE010000259.1:0-1824 GCA_050749345.1 Nitrosarchaeum sp.
CTAAATTTGATTCTTCATCCCATTGAATAACCCCTTTTGTTCCTATTATTTTACAACTTCTAGAATTTGGCCTCTGAAAATAGTCTAAATGAAGTTCTGCAATAATATTATTTTTAAACCGTAACAGTGAAGCAGATAGGTCTTCTACGTTTAGACTTAAATCACTAAATTTTCCTGATATAGAAAAAATTTCTTTCACATTTCCAAAAAACCAGTATAGATAATCTATTTCATGGATAACTGTCAATATCACCCCTCCTCCAAGTTCATTTCTAGCAGCATAACTGGAGCGATAATCTTCATATGGATGCCAATCAGGAAGAAAAGTTGCACAGTTTACTTGAACCGATATAATTCTCCCAATCTGATTTGTTGAAATAAGTTCTTTAATTTTTTGAATAAATGGATTAAATCGAAGATTGCATCCCATTAATGTAACTATTTTTTTATTTTTTACAATTTTTAACAGCTTATTAATTTCTTTATCCGAATTTGATAATGGTTTTTCAATAAGGAGGTCAATACCTCTACTTGCTAATTTTATACAAGTAGGAACATGAAGACTAGTCTCATTTGTAATAAAACCAATATCTGGCTTTTCGTTTAAAGATTCTTCTAAAGACTTAAAAACTTTAATTCTATTTTTGTGTTTTAAATTAATATGAATTCGTTTTGTACAAATAATAATTTCCATATCTTTGAATTTTAATAAATTTCTTACATGCCTTTGACCAATTGACCCATATCCAACAACAATAGCTTTCAATTATTGTCTAACAATTCAACATAGATATTAAATTTGATGAGAATTCAATTAATTAACTTGTTTTTTAAAACATACATATTATTATTAAAGTAAAGGAAAAACCAATAATGAGTGATAAAATTCTATTTTTCTTGGATAAAGAATGGCTACATTTTGGAATAGCCAAATTCTTAAAAGAAAAATATGACTGTGAATTATTTGCTATAATTGATCTAGACAAACCTTCATCAAAATTCATTCATAAACAAAAATTAGTTAATTTCAATAAAATTTGGGATTATAGAGATTTTGTTTTAAAAAGCAGTGAAAAACCTGATATTGAATATCTAAGGAATTTTGAAGAAAAATATGGGATAAATCTATGGGAAATTGCTTATAGTGAACGATTTTTTATTCATTATAATCCATACTACAAATTTACCTCTGATGAAATTTTACTAATTTTAGAAAAAGAATGTAAATTATTTGAAAATATTTTATCTGAAGTAAATCCTGATTATTTAATTATTAAACATACTGACTCTCATCAGAGTCATCTTTTACATCAACTTTGTAAAATTAAAGGAATCAAGAGTTTGATGTTAGGTTGGACCAGATTTGGTTATCGATGCTCTATATATGATGAATATGACAAATTTATGAGTACGATTCCATTAGAATCACAGAAAAAAAGAACCATCGTTGAGCTTCAAAACTATCTTAAAACATTTCACTCTTCAAAAGCCAATTCACCATGGATAGCAACAAAACATTCTATATTTTTTAAAATTCAAAAATATATTCAATCTTTAGTTCTTCTTAATAGTCAAGATATCAAAACTTTCTATCCTTTTTATGGAAGAAATATTTTTAAAATCATTACTCAGTTTATTTTTTTGAAAAAACGTTATAGAAAATTATTTATTGATAAAAATTTTCTTAAAAAAATTGAAAAAGATCAACCTTTCATCTACTATCCATTACATGCTGAACCAGAAAGAGCGCTATTATTAGTTGCTCCTTATTTCACTGATCAACTTGAGCTCATAACTAATGTTGCAAAATCAATTCCTATTGGT
>JBOGRE010000260.1:0-4919 GCA_050749345.1 Nitrosarchaeum sp.
TATTTTACTTGCAATAGGTGAATCTAAAAATTATAAATTTGAAATTATTCAATATGATGGGAAACCCATTTTTGGAACTCAATTTCATCCTGAAATGAGTCACGATGGTCAAAACTTAATTCAAAAGTTTTGCTCTCTCTGATTGATTTTAATAACTCTCAAACTTTATTCAATTTCATGGATTCTTTGAATCATCAACTTTTACTTCCTCTAGTAGAAGAAGAAAATATTTGCTTGCCTTTGCCAATCAATGTGGTTTCAAAATATTGGAATGTTGAACTTTCAATATCTGAGGCCATTGAAACTTCAAAACAATATGCTAATTTCAATGGAAGTATCTTAATTGAAGGAATTGAATCTGCAGAAAGACATGGATTAACATGTAAAATCATTCATTCTTCCTTATCTGAATTAAAAAAAATAATAGACATTGGAATTCCACCAATAGTAATTCTTCCAGGAATTCCTGAAATCACACAACATGCTTCAGTAATATCTGGATATGACGATAATGAGAAAACTATTCTTCATTACATCCAGAAAGGAAATCAAGAAGGCGAACAGCAAGAAGGAGCAATTCCTCAAGCAATTTTTGATAAAGAATGGTCTGAAGATGGAAGACTATTGATAATTTTAGCTCCATCAAATGTCTTGTCTTCTATAAAACTAGAAAATGACTTAAATGAAAGATCAAATAGATTGTGTTTTATTTCTGAAAGATCAAGCATACAAAAAAACACATCTGAAGCTTTGACATCTCTAAAAAAAGCAATTGAATTAGATCAAAATAACCCAACTACATTGTATTTGTTAGCAAGTTTACTTAACGAACAAAATTCTAATAATTGTGTACAGTATTATGAAAAATGCCTCAAAATTAACAATAGGTTTTATCTTGCATACAATGGACTAGGTAATTATTATCTAAAATCTAATCAATTTGACAAAGCTGAAATTTATTATAGTAAAGCCATTGAAATAAATCCTAAAAGATCGGCAAAAATTTACAAAAATCGTGCTTATTTAAAAGAGAAACAAAAAAAGTACTCTGAAGCAAAAAATGATCTTAAAAGTTATTTGAAACTTTTTTCAAAAGCTAAAGACAGAGGAATTATCGAACAAGCAATCAGAGAATTATAAAATATGCGGAGTGCGGGATTTGAACCCGCGGCCTTCAGCTTGGGAAGCTGACGTCATACCGAGCTAGACTAACACCGCCTATTTCAAATTAATTAATTATGATTAAATATCTTGATTGACAAACACTATCATGGATGCACGTTGTCCTGAATGTGAAAAAGTAGCAATTTTAAATGATGAAATTACTAATGTAAAATGTCCTCATTGTAATTTTGAAGCAGATTATGATACTTATCTTGAAATTATGAAAGATCAGGCAATTAACATGTCATATGATTATATCCCAAAAAGACCTGGTATTTGATTACCAAAAATTTCCTTTATCTGAACAATCCAAATGTGCTCCACACTTAGGACAAAACATATGGCATGCTTGCATAGCTATCATCTTATTATCACATCTGGGACATCTGATTTCATCGGTCATGCGTATACCAAGTAATCTTGATTTAAAAATAATGTCCAAAGGTTAATTAGTCGTTCAACTTTTTTTTGTAATACTTGACAAATTTTAAGCTCACTATATCAGATGTAAAGGGAAAATCTATCACTAAAGAGTTGAAAGACAGTGATGCAAATACATTACTAGGTTTACAACTAGGCAATGAAACAGATGCATCTATTATAGGATTACAAGGAAAATTAAAGCTAACCGGTGGCAGTGATAAATCTGGAGTGCCAATGAGAAAGGATATTCATGGTTCAGCAAGAAAATATGTTTTACTTTCAAAAGGAGTTGGATTACAAGCAGCAGAAATTGGACAAAGAGTAAGAAAACTCATGCGAGGAAATACTGTTTCAGAAGAAATATACCAGATAAATTGTAAATTTAATGGAGAGTTACCAGTAGAAGCTCCAGCTGAAGTAGCAGCATAATCTTAAGAAAATAAAAAGAATAACTTAACATATACCAGCTCTACATTTTGATTGATGCATTGGAGAGAAACACTTCCTGATTGGTACATAAAAAAATATGGTCATCAACCATGTGTAAATATTGGAACTGCAGGTCATGTGGATCATGGTAAAACTACACTTATTCAAGCATTAACAGGTTCATGGACAAGTGTTCATAGTCAAGAACTAAAAAGAGGAATTACAATTCGTGTTGGTTACTCTGATGCAGCATTTTACAAATGTAAAAGTTGTGAAGAGCCATTAGGATATTCAACAGCTCCAAAATGTAATAATTGTGGAAAAGAAAGCGAACTATCTAGAGTTGTTAGTTTTGTAGATAGTCCAGGACATGAAAGTCTAATGGCAAACATGCTCTCAGGCTCTGCATTAATGGATGGAGCATTATTATTAGTAGCTGCCAATGAGCAAGTGCCTAAACCACAAACTAAAGAACATCTTTTAGCACTTCAAACACTTGGAATACAACAAATTGTTATAGTACAAAATAAAGTTGATTTGATTTCATATGAAGAAGCTATCACCAATCATCAAGAAATTACAAAGTTTGTTAAAGGAACACATGCTGCAAAAGCACCAATAATTCCAATATCTGCACAATCTAGGCTTAACATAGATGCATTAATTGGTGCAATAGAATTTACCATTACGACTCCAGAACGAGATGAATCTAAAGAACCTATAATGCATGTTTTACGATCTTTTGATGTTAATAAGCCTGGTACAAAACTAAAAAATATCAAAGGTGGTGTAATTGGAGGAAGTTTAACACAAGGAACTTTTAACGTTGGTGATGAAATTGAAATTAAACCTGGCATAATGGATGAAAAAAAGAAAACATACGAGCCATTACTTACCGAAATTACTTCGCTAGGTACAGCTGCTGGGATTGTTGATTCTGTAAAACCTGGCGGTTTGGTTGCAATTGGCACCAAACTTGATCCTGCAATGACAAGGAGTGATTCTTTTATAGGCTCTGTAATTGGAAAACCTGGAACACTACCAGAAAATTCAACCCAGATAAAACTAGAAGTAAATTTATTTGATTCTGCTGTTGGAGCAGCCGAAGATACCAAAGTACTCCCAATTCAAGTAGGAGAATTGTTCAGATTAAATATTGGAACTGCTCCAATTCTAGGTAAAGTCTCTAAAATCAAATCAAATAATATAGATGTTGAACTTCGAAGACCCGCTTGCATATTTGAAGGTGGTAATGTAGCTATTAGTAGAAGAATTACTGATAGATGGAGACTAATTGGGGCAGGAATACTTGGTTGAAGTAATTTGCGATACAAGTTTTCTAATTCATCTAGCTACTCGAAGAATAAAAAATATTGATAATCTTGATGTCGAAATAGGACAAGTCACTTTTGTTGTTCCACAAGTTGTTCAAAATGAACTTTCTGAATTAATTAAAAATCCACAAAAGAATCAAACTGCACATATAACTCAAGCTTTTATCAAAAATTTTAAAATTATATCAATTTCTGGAAATTTTGCAGATAAGGAATTAATTGATTATGTAAAAAAAAACCAGGCTATAATCGGAACCATGGATAAGGAATTAAAAAAACAAATCAAAGAATATGGTGGCTCTATAATGTCTTTCTCAAATGACAAAATTGTTTTGGAATCATAGCAAAATTTAACTTGTTGAATTAATTCATGATTGATATGCCTGATTTAATTTTAGAAAGCAATGCTTTTAAAAATGGCAAGGAAATTCCAAGAAAATATGGTTATAAAAATACCAACATAAATCCACCATTAAAAATTAAAGGAATGCCCAAAAATACCAAATCGTTAGTTCTCATAATGGATGATCCTGATGCAATGGATGCAGTAGGAAAAATTTGGGTTCATTGGGTAATATGGAATATTGAACCCACCACAACAGAAATTAAAGAAGATTCAATTCCCATTGGTTCAATTGAAGGCAAAACTGATTTTGGAGAAATTGGTTATGGTGGTCCAGCCCCACCTGATAAAGAGCACACATACATCTTCAAATTATATGCATTAGATAATAAATTAAACCTCAATGAAGATGCATCTAAAACAGACGTAGAAAAATCCATGAAAAATCATATTCTTGCCGAAGCTAGATTGACAGGTAAATATTCTCCTTGAATCAATTTTTCTCGATTTGAAATATCTGTTTTTAAATATATGGATTATTTTAATTATTTTTTATACAAAGAGTAATAAACAAAGTTTAGAGAGAAAAACTAATTGATTTCAAACATAACTTTATTTTCGTTAGGAAAATCTAATCTTAAATTACATCATCTCTTAATAGTGGGGATACTTTCTCTGTCCTTTTCTGTTTCATTTTTAGTTAGATCACAAACAGCTGATTATGGTTGGGAATTAAATGAATTTGATCCATTTTTCAATTATAGAGCTACGCAATATATTGTTGATAATGGAATAAATGCATATTTTCAATGGAATGATAATCTAAGTTGGTATCCTAATGGCAGAGATGTTTCACAAACTTCACAAGTAATACTTCATATAACTACAGCTTTTACATATTGGATTTTTGGTGGGGGAATGGAACTTTATGACTTTACAATTCTCTTTCCTGTAATTTTTGGTTCTCTCAGTAGTATTGTAATTTTTGCGTTAGTTAGAGTAATAGGAGGAACAACTGCTGGATTATTTTCTGCATTATTTTTCTCAGTTTCATTACCCTTAATATTGAGAGGAACAATAGGTTGGTTCAAATCTGAACCTCTTGGATTATTCTTTGGCCTATTAGCAACCTATTTTTTGCTTAGTGGTATTAATTCTAAAAATAAAAAAATAGCAATTGCAAAATTAATAGCTGCAGGAATTACTATGCCTTTATCGTTATCAGC
>JBOGRE010000261.1:0-1710 GCA_050749345.1 Nitrosarchaeum sp.
CTTATTCGAAAAGAACTCGATAACTATATCGTCTCCAAAATACGTTCAACAGGAACACCTTCAATGATTGAGGCGTTAAAAAAACCAGTTGAAAGATTAGTATCTTTAGGAAAGAAATTTTCAGTCCTCACTGTAGTATCAACTGAATTACCACCATGTATCAAACATGCAATTCAAGTACTGGAGAAAGGTGAAAATTTGCCTCATTCTGGAAGATTTTTGCTTGGAACCTATCTCCTTGGAGTTGGGAAACCCATTGATCAAATTGCTCCATTATTCAAAAATGCTCCAGACTATAATGAAAAAATAACAATGTATCAACTTAATCATCTCAAAGGAAGCTCTGGAAGTGGTACTGAATACAAATGTCCTTCCTGTGAACGGGTAAAAAGTAAGGATCTTTGTTTTGCCACCTCAGACTGTGACGGTATAATAAATCCATTACAATTTAAGAAGAAAAAGACTCCAAATGCTTGAACAAGATTTACAATTTGTAGAGGCAGCTTTCAAAAAATATTATTTTGAACATTTTGATTTGCTTCTAATACCTGAAAGGTCATCTGAAAGGGAATTTGGTTATCAAAAATTTAATGGAGGTATGAATCGTCATATCTCAATTAAATCAAACGAAGAACTCCGATTAATGCTAATTACTAATATCCCATCTGATGTTTATTGTTCCAACGCTTACTATTCATTTCCAAATCTTCCTATGTCAGAAAAAGATTGGAAAGAAGCTGATCTGATCTTTGATATAGATGCAAAAGATCTTAATCTAGATTGTAGGAGGGAACATACTTGCATCAAATGTTTTTCCTGTGGTGAAGTTTCAGTATTGCAATCTACTTGTCCTACATGTAACTCAACTAAAATTGAAAAAAAATCTTTAACATGTAAAAATTGTATTGACGGAGCCAAGAATGAAGTAATTAAACTCTATTCAATACTTGAAGAAGATCTTGATATTGAAAAAGAAAAAATTCAATCTTATTTTTCAGGAAATGAAGGATTTCATGTTCATGTAACTAACTCACCATATAACCAATCAGGTTCAAGAGAAAGAAATGAGTTGGTAGATTACATAATGTTCCGAGGAGCAATGCCTGAAACTTTTGGTATGAAAAAATTCCAACCAGCAAGATCCTCATTTGTAGAGATTGATGCAAAGGGGTGGGGAGGAAGAGTTTCTAAACATATCTTTGGTTCAAAATCAAAGCGTTCAAAAGTAATCACTGAAATTATCTCGAATGGTTACTCTGTTTTTCAGCAAAGACTTGATAGCTTAAAAGAGACTATAGGAGTTAAAATCGATCCAAATGTGACCATAGACATTCACAGAATTTTTAGACTTCCTGGTTCCCTTAATAGCAAAAGCGGAATGTCGAAGGTTCTCTGTGAAAATATAGATAAATTTAATCCATTTCAGGATAGCTGTTTTATTGATGATGAAAAAACAAACGTTCTTGCAAACTGCCCAACTCAATTTACGCTCAAGAGCAGAAAATTTGGACCATATAAAAATGAAAAAGTTACCATTCCTAAATATGCCGCAATTTATTTGATTTGTAAAGGTCTTGCTAATACCACTTTAATACACAACTAAATCTTTCTATCATTTCAACAGGCAAGACATTAATTTACGGGTTTAACAACGAACTTTGCTTTGTATAGTAAGCCAAAACAGGAAAGTGCATCATCTCCACCTGATGC
>JBOGRE010000262.1:0-5779 GCA_050749345.1 Nitrosarchaeum sp.
GTTTTGTGATGTACATTATTAACTCCAATGACATTTCAAACTTTTTTTGGCTTGAACTTATTGATTCAAATTCAGTTTTGTAAAAGGAATTTCATATAGTTTGATCAATATTATGTATGTCTAGAAATGGCTTGATTGTAATACTAGGTGGGATTATTTTAATTGTTATGGGGTTGAAACTAATGGGTGGTTTCTAACCTTAAAGAATTTGATCTATCTGAGAGATTTTGAATTTTTTTTGCAAAATTGACAAATTAATGAATTCGTTTTACGTCCACATGCTATGCACTGATTTGTCTTTCCCAAATAACTTGTTTTATTTGGACTACGAATCAACTTTATTATGATCAATCCAATAACTGCGGCAATTCCAACCGCAATAATGATTCCAAGTACCATACTACAAGTATGCTTTCTTGCTATTCAAACCTTATCTAATTTTTCAAAGCAAGGAACAAAAAATCCTGACTTTTATAATGTTTTATTGAACTTTTTGAAAATAATGTCTAACTCCAGACTTTTTCTTTAAACGTCCATTTTTTGTTTAAAATGAAATTACTAAATGCGGCAGTTGCAACTGCTAACACTAGCGCAACTGGATATGACACACTTAATTCATCCACTAAATAATACACCATTCCAAGCTGAACTAATGCTCCAATAGAGCTAAATCCTGCAAATTTGCCATATTGAATGGCAGTTCTTTTTCCTGTGAAATCTCTATCCTCAAATGTCCAATACTTGTTCAAAAAGAAATTACTGGTAATTGAAAACATAATTCCAAGTATGGTTGCATGAAGGTACCACATATCCAAACTAGATGTGAATAAAATAGACATGAGATAATTTACTCCAAGTCCAGATGCTCCAACTGAAAAGAATCTGGCAGCTTTTGATACAAATCTCACTGATGCTCTTTTTTCATTTCTTTGTTCTTTTTTTCCGTACCTGTAAAGATTCCATACTGCATGAATAAATTCTAAAATTGTTTTAGTTCCAAGCTTACTTTTTCCATTTTGTCTGTCTAAAAACGTATATGGGATTTCTTTTATTGAAACTCCTTTCACCTTTACAATCATTTCTAAAAGAAGTTTGTACCCTATCGCATCAAAATTAATTCCTTTGATTATATCTTTGTTAAATGCAAAAAATCCTGACATTGGATCAGATTCTTTTATGCCAAGACCTTTCTTTGCAATTATAGTTGCAATTTTGCTAATTAATTTTCGTTTTAACGACCAACCTTGTATTGAACCACCGTTAAGATATCTTGATGCAACAACAATGTCTGTTTGAGATTGTTTTAACATCTCTATAAGCTTTGGTATTAGTTGTGGAGGGTGAGAAAAATCACTATCCATCACAATGACTATTTTGCCTTTTGCATGCTGTATTCCATTTAATATTGCAGAGCTTAGACCCTCCTTTGTTTTTCGATTAATTACATTAACTGTGTATCTTGTTTTTTCCTTTAATGATTTAAAATAGTCTTCAGCAATTTTACCCGTACCGTCCGGCGAATTGTCATCTACTACTATTGCCTCAACCATGGTATTTTTTGGCAAGTGTTCTTTGATTAAATGTAATATTCCTTTGATGTTTTCAGATTCATTATATGTAGGAATTACTATTGATACTTCGGTATTTCTCACGCTAGACAATGTGGATATGGCCAATTTATCTTATAATAAATTTTTAAATTGAGAAATTTGACTATTGGTCACGTATGTTCTCACGGATCTCAATCTCAGAAGCCTCAAAATTGGCTTGCATACTTGTATAAGGATATATTCTAGAATCAAAGTCCGTGACTGTTCCATCAAATTTTTTTATTATTTTGGAATCATCTAACGCCTTTTGTAATTGTGGGCCTCGTGGTAGATCAATACGGTAGTGTGGATCTGCAATTATGACCATTTTTTCATTTGTTATAGGATAAAATAAAATTTCTGAATAGTCTTTTGGAACATTTTCTCGCTCAAATACGTCACCTAGTATCCAAGAATATACTGGGCTTGCCAAAACAGTAAAACTGTCATCATAATTTTCTAAAACATATGATAATGCCTGAAACTGGTTTTCAGATATGTCAATTGTGATCAAAAGTATAGTACTGACAAAACCGCAAATCAAAATAACAGATATTACTCCTTCATAAACGAATTTTTTTCTTAATATTCTAAACTTGCGAATTGATTCTAGTAATATACCGGCAGCAATACACATTACTGGCACTATCATCATCCAGTGAAAGTATTGTTTGTATCCAAACATACTTAGAAATATTACAAATGGAATAAACCATAGCAATAGAAATTTATCTCTACGTAATATTGCAAAACCCATTCCTGATAATCCAACTAGAAACATTATTGGATCAACCACCCAAAAGAATTCAATTATTCCTACGATGCTATTTGATCTTTGTGTTTGCCACAACACATCTTTTTGCCAAAGATCAAATTGATCAAGCATAATTGCATTGACTGGCCATATCAATGGAATCAATACAAATGGAATCATCAACAATAAAACATCTGAAAATTTTTTTCTATTTGTATACACAATCCAGGCCACTATGAAGATCATTGTAAAGGCAGGTATTTTTGTAAACACTGCCAACCCCATTAAAATTCCTGAAAAAATAATTAGTGGTGTTTTTTGTTTTACTTTGGTACAATAAATTGCAAGCAAAATTGCTCCTAATACAAGCGGCAACAAAATCGAATCAAGTAAGATTCTTTTGAATATCCAGGTAAACGGAAGTACTGCAAAAAGAATTGATGACAAAAATGCTGGGTTTCTTCCATATTTGATCTCAACAATCTTGTATATTAGAAATGTATCAAGTATTGCTACTAATCCCATGAATATTCTGGGGACCATATACACTGTTTTTAATGAATCAGGATCTGTGTGTGGATTTAGATCATGATAATTTGTTATTGCAAGAATTGATGCAATTGCAATCTGGCCAAAATATGGATGATCATAAAGATAACTCTCCTGAGGATTTCCAGTATTAAGAAAATTCACTGCTCGCCTCATGTAAATTCCTTCATCAAAGAACATGTCTGGATATCCAACAGGATTCCAAAGATGAGTAAAGCCTGAAAATAAAAGTGGAATTAATAGAAAAAATAATTTGTTCAATTGCTACCTTGTCTTGATAAATATTGGCACTTTTAAATTAATTAGAATTATTGGATTTTCTTAGCAAAAAATATTGTTATGTGTCCAATTCTAAATTTTATTGCTATTATGGATTATTTACGCATTGAGACTTCGTTTCCTGTGGATGCCTGCAATCCAAGTCCCGCCCATGGCTCTGTAGTAATTACCATCAAAGTTTCACATGTGATGCATAGGATAGATGGGGTGTAGTTGGTGTTTTCTTGACTTGGCCCAGTTGAAGCTAATACTGCATCTTCTATGATGTTTTGACTATTACAATCTACACATGTTGATGGCTTGTAATAAAGGTGCTTTATTTTTTTTATATAGTAATGAACCATATAGGTATTCTATTGTCTGTGATTCTTAAATTAATTGATTATTTCACCATTTTTTAGATTTTTTTATTATATTGTTCTGTTTTTGCATACTCATAAAATAAAGTAAAATTCTGTATAATTTAGTGTCAAATTTAAAAACTGCACTGGCTGATGATTTACCCATATGTAGAATCTTAAATGGAATGTGGCAGGTATCTGGTGGACATGGACAGATTAATCGTGAATCTGCCATTTTAGAGATGCTAGAATATCACAAAGCTGGATTTACCACGTGGGATTTGGCTGATATTTATGGTCCTGCTGAATCATACATTGGAGAATTTAGAAAACAATTACCATCAAAAGAACTATCAAAATCACAAGCACTGACGAAATTTGTACCTAATCCTGGACCCATGACAAAATCTATTGTCGAATATCATGTGGATCAATCACTTTACAAAATGAATACTGATTCACTTGACTTGGTACAGTTTCATTGGTGGGATTACAATAATCCAAGTTATCTTGATGCCCTTTATCATTTATCAAAACTACAAGATGAGGGAAAAATCAAACATATTGGTCTGACAAACTTTGATACGAAGCGAGTCAAAATAATTATTGAAAAAGGATTCAAACTAGTATCGAATCAAGTGCAATATTCTATTTTAGATCAAAGACCAGAAAAGATAATGGCGCCATTTTGCCAAAAACATGGAATACATCTTCTCACATATGGTACTTTACTTGGTGGATTTTTATCTGAAAAATATCTAAATTCTCCAGCTCCACACAGAACAGACCTGATAACTTCTAGTCTTCAAAAATACTATAACATGATTGATGCATGGGGTGGGTGGACTTTATTTCAAGAATTATTACATTCATTATCTCAAATAGCAAAAAAACATGATTCTAGTATTGCAAATGTGTCTACAAAATTTATTTTAGATAAACCTGCAGTTGCAGGTGTCATAATTGGTGCAAGACTTGGAATATCTGAACATATGCAAGATAATGCCAGAGTATTTGATTTGCAGCTAGATTCTCAAGATTACCGCATGATAAGTTCAGTTACTGGCAAATCCAATGACCTTTTTGATTTAATTGGTGACTGTGGAGATGAGTATAGATAGCATCTGAAAATTCCAAAACTTGTAAAACATGTGGAAATCCTATGACTCAACAGGCTCAAATGTTTCAAATGGTCTGGACTTGTATGAAATGTGGTACATCTCAATGACTGCTAACAAAATTATTATCAAAAAATACGGTAAAAATTAGATAGTAACCAAAACCAATCAGTTATCCACTGACAACTGAGCATCAATTCTCTTCACATACCATTGATGTTTGGAATTATTTGATTACTACCTGGGAATTTATAGTGATAATGAAATAAAAAGAATGTTCTGTAAATCCTTAACATTTGTTTATTTTTGTGAGAAATTATGTATGAAATTAAGGCTAATGTTTAATCTTGTGGCTGATAATTTTCTATGATCTTTTGAAGATTGGCAAGAATTATCTCGTTAATCTCTTTGTATTCCATACCTGATGTTTTCATGAACTTTATTTGATCTAAAATTGCAAACTGTACTCTTCCTTGTAATTGATCTATGATACTAAATCCTTCTTTTGGAAACTCTGTTATGAAAATTTCTGATTCATCTTTATTCATTTTATTTCTCTTTGAGAAAAGACATTAAAATATTTAGTTCTTGATGTATTGCGTCTATGGAAGTATCTATGTGTTCCATATTGGTTGTTTTTTCAACCATGATATTAAATCTCTATAAAGGTGACTTTTCTGTACATTTAAAACATTGATTTCAATATTGGTTGATAATTTTGCTGTCTTGGTATAGTGCTCATATTTTGCAAATATTACCTTGTCCAGATATGTCAGACCCTGAATCTCTTTTTTTGCCAAGTCCTCTGATTCAGTCATCGCAAAACATGCAAAAAGAACCCCATCAACCCAATATGCACTGCCTGATTCAAGTGATGCCATCATACTAAGCAGATCATCAAGACTTAGTTTAATCAAGTCCCTCACAAAGATGGTTTTGTATGGTTCATGAATAAATTCAGTCATTTTCTACCTCAGTATGAGTAGATTTTGACTTTATTTTAAGCCTAGTTTAGAACCTGTTTAATAGGTAGGCATAATCTTGAGATGTTTTTTCAGAATTTCCTGAATTTCAGTTCAAATTTGACTAGGGACATAACTGGGGTAATAGTTATCGGATAGATTTTACACTTTTTTTAAGATAATGGTG
>JBOGRE010000263.1:0-5289 GCA_050749345.1 Nitrosarchaeum sp.
CATCCGCACCAGGCAGAAAACTCCAAAAAATTGGATTTATTATATTTTGGATTCCAGAACCAACAGGCATTACCAATGCAATAGGTGCTCCTATGATTCTGGCTGGCAGATTCCTTGACAAAAAATATAATGGTGCAACAATTCATGACATTGGTCATGAGACAAAACGTACAATTTCAACTATGAATGATTTTAAAAGCACTGTAATGTAGATCTAAATATTTGTGTAAAATGCCTTTTGAAATTTACTTTCCAAAAAACTCGCCCCACTGGCTTCCTAGTTTTTCTATTATCCTAAATGCCAGTCTATCAATGTTGACGTTGGGTTCTGCAACTATCATTATTACTTTTTCATAAATTGGAAAACTCATTATCACAACATGTTCTCTACGAGATGCAGAATATTTTACACGTCCTAGTTCAGTGTCATATTTTTTTCTTTTTGCAACCCTTGCTGCCAACTCTTGACATACCACATCATGTTGCTCTTTTGTCAGTCTTGGGTTGATGTCTTTTTTGTATCCCCCGGCAAGCAGTTTTCCAAATTCATCTAAGAGTGCAGCAAATCTGACTTCGTGATCTTCAAGTAACTCCTGACATCTTTTTTCATATTCTTCGATGTTGATTTCTGGCATTGCAATCTATTTGACTTATTTCTGTATTTGTACGTAATGTATCTACAAATAATTTGTTAAACTCCGAGGATTTAAAAGAATAATTTTGCTATTTAATGCAAATTATGAACATACAATCTACTCTAAAGAACAACTTAGATTCTTTATGGAAAAAAATAACTCATGCCAAATACACTAAAATACAAATCACTGATTTGGATGAGGACTTTGATGTAACAATAGATAATGTGGGCATTACCGACTTCTGTATGGGAGCAGTGATTCTAAAAACAAATGACGGAAAGAAATTTCCAATCTCTGTATTTTCAGTTGATGTTGCAAAATACATCTCTGATTTTCAAGAGGGTAAAAGAGGAGATATTCCTTCAATGTACAACATGATAGAGCAAGTTTACGAAGAATCTGGATTACTCCTAGTCAAAGTAAGAATCTATGACAGCGGTGAGGCATTAAGGGCAAATCTGTATTTTACTGGAAAAAAAGAAGTTGTTCTAAGAAATCACAGAGCATCTGATGCAATAGCACTTGCAACATTTTACAGCATCCCCATATTTATCAAAAAGAGCCTTCTCCAACCAAGCCCACAAATCCCTAAGTGCTCATCTTTTTTCTAGGATCCGTATTATCTTTTAGATAAATTCCACGTATTTTTTAGTCTGTTAATGATTATCTTTGTTGCTCTAAAAGTAATTTGATATCTTTTCTCTGCAAAAATTATGCCTGATAATGAATCTCTGTTGATTTTTTATGTCATTCTATGATGCATTAGATTATTTTGTCATCTTCAAATAACTATCATTTATGTTCCAAAATATATCTTTCAAGTAGATTTTTAATATTGTAGCAAATTTCCTTTGAACTCATCTGTTATCATATTAACAAAACAAGGAAAATCATTTCTGAAAAGTCTTTTTGTTTTTATGTTCATTTAAAATTCAAATGCCATAATTTCTCTTAGGGACAAAATCTCAAACTCTGTCTAGTTAGGAATATTTTCTGTTCTGAAATCTAAGCCTATATACAACTAGGCTGGAAGCATCTTGTTGAGTCTAACTCCAGCTCAGAAAAAAATTGCCATCGGCTCATTTCTTGGGTGGTCCTTGGACGGATACGATATTGTGTTAATGCTTTTAGTTATTCCTTCAATTAGCCAATTATTTTTTCCATCAAAGGATCCGGTGTTTAGCATACTTGCAACATTTGCATCATATACAGTCACGCTAATAATGAGACCTCTTGGTTCTGTGATTTTTGGAATTTATGGCGACAAGTTTGGCAGAAAAAAATCTATGATTATTACAATATTGGGATTTTCTGTTGCAACATTTGCAGTTGGTCTATTGCCCACATATGCTGTTGTTGGAGTGTTAGCACCAATTTTTTTGATAATGGTTCGTCTAATCCAGGGAATCTTCGCTGGTGGTGAATGGGGTAGCGGTGCTGTATTAACAATTGAGAGCATTTCAAAACAGAAAAGGGGTTTGGTGTCTGGGTTTTTGCAAAGTGGATTCTCATTTGGGTTTCTTTTGGCTGCCATCTCGTTTCAAATCATAACTATTGCATTTCCAGGAAATATGTTTGAGGAAGTTGGTTGGAGAATACTTTTTTTTACAGGCATAATCCCAGGATTTGTTGCACTTTTTGTAAGGATTAGCATGGATGAATCTCCATTATGGATAAAAAAGAACAAAGAATCTGGGCTGGAAAAAATGCCACTGCGAAGCATTATTTTTGGAAAAATTCACAGAAAAGAGTTTTTGCTATGTGCTGCAATAATGACTGGACTTGTCTACATGTATCATGGCTCAATTAGCATCTTGCCGACATACTTGGAACAGTTTGGCAATTTTGAAAAAACACAAATAGCATTAATTATGATTTATGCAACTGCATCATCTTGGATAGGGATGATTTTTACTGGTTGGCTATCCCAAAAAATTGGACGGAAAAAATCAATGCTTATTTTTGTATCTGCATCCATACTAATTTCAATTCCCCTTGCAAGTGCAATTTTAAACAATGTCTATGGATTGGCATTGTATGTTATAGTATTTGCATTTGTCATATCAACTGCATCAGGACCAATTCCTGCATATTTTTCAGAAAGATTTCCAACACAAATACGAAACAGTGCTGCAGGATTTTCCTATAATGCTGGATTAATTTTTGGTTCTTGGTCTCCATTAATTGCATTATACTTGATGTCTACTGTCCCAAAACAAATGGTTCCTGTTGCACTTGGTATCAATATTATAATTGGTGCAATAATTATAATTATACCTACACTACTAAGCAGAGAAACAAAAGACGTTGATCTTTAACTAGAATAGTTTTTGAACTGTGTTAATTTATAAATACAATTACCCTGATGGTGACTGGTTCTTTCATTATCTCTTCTATAGGATACAATATGTCCTTGAGTCCTTCGACTGGATATAAAAAATATCACGTCATTATCATGGTGCAAAGTTGTAACAATTGTATACACATTTTGTTAAGTAAATATCTCTCAATGTTGATTCATGAAATATATTTGACAAACAAAACTATAACATGGAATATTTTATCATTATTCTACTAGTGGAAATGTATAATCTTGCTTTCATTCTGATTCTGGATAAATGATTTTAGTAGTACCTTTTTTTGTAGGCAACATTGCTTGCAAGCAAAATAAAAATAAAACCTAACACTCCAACTAAAATCGAAGTTATCAATATTCCAAATGCGATAAAAAACAAAATCCTTCCTACCTTTTTTGGGTTTTTTATTACAAACGTAATTACTATTGCTATAGTACTCAAAACACTTGACAACACTCCCAGAAATATGAAAACATCTGCCAGTCCTGAAATGTCATTTCCTGTTTCGTAGTTTATTGCAAGTATTAGTGGATCCATTCTTGCCACTATAAACAACACTGGTAGCATTGCTGTCAATCCACCAATTATGGCAAGAATCTGATATGAATTTGGTCTGGATATCAAATGTATTGGATTGTATTTTGCTATTTTTGATATATTGTAATTACTTTCTCTTTTCTGTCTTATACCACATAAAGTGCAATACTTTGCTGACTTGGGAATGCTAGTGCTGCAATTACGGCAGTTGATCAATAATCTTGGCTGTTCTGTATCTGTCTTTGTTTGATTGTCATTGATGTATATGCTTGCAAGATTTTGCACATATTGCTTATCACTTGTGTATAACGGCTTGTCTTTTAGGATCATATCCTTGATATGCTCCAGTCTAGATGTATCTCCTACCTCTAAATTCAATAAAATATTTATTGTATCTAAAAGTGAATCTGTAAATTTTATCACAACCTTGGATTGTTCTGTTATTGCAATCACTATTAAAAAATTTCTCAACTTTTGTTTATCTTGATTAATCCATATAATTGGGAAGCTGACTTTTTGCGGATCAACCTTTGCGTAGCCCTGCCAGTAAGCAAAGACCAGCAAACTGATGCCAGCATTTGACAATAGGAAATTGTGTCAGCTTTCCACTATTAATACGTGTTTCTAGAATAAAAACAGATCCCTAATTATTATGGTGGTTTTAAATTATTTTAAGAGATTCTCGTCTTTGTATGCTAGGACGACAAACATACTATCTGTAGACTTGAATCCCGAACTATATTACATCAATGTAGAATTTAAAATTGATCCTTAATTTTGTGATCTTTTTGATTCTAGAAAATAAAAAGGCGTAACCCTCAATTGCAGAACACCGAGAGATTTCCTCTCATGGTCAGGACGTTAAACGCCTGATTGCCTTTTTCGTTCTGCAGGGTCACGCAGTTTAATCAGTCGAAACAACTATCGACATCATTTCGTGTAAGAAGTTCATCTATTTAAGATTTAACATAAAAATTTATGATTGTAATCTTTATTTATTGTAACTTTTTGTATATAATTCATTAAAAATTGTAAATATTAACTTCTATATATTATACTTACATTTGTTAATATATCTTGTTCTTTTCTTGATAACTGTAATGTAATTATCCAGAACTACTTTAATATCATCCAGTTGTATGATCTTTAACGAGGAACTGTCATAGATGAAGACAGATTAGGGAAAAAGGCGAAAAAGGGTGGAAGCACTCAGCATTCGTTTTGGTTTTCCATTGTTTCCTCGTTGTATTATTTTGATTGATTTTGAATATGTGTTATTTTTTGAAATATTTATGTCGGTGCTAAATTTAGAAAATCTGTGAGTGAGGAAATTGGGAAGTGTCCTAAATGTTTTGGAATGATATTTCAAGAACAAGGCGAAGCGATATCCTGGTTTTGTCCTACTTGCAATTTAAAATTTAAAACAGAATAGGATATTTCTAATCGAATTATTTTATGGATTCGTAATCTGCAGATAAATCCAACAAGATTATTTCTGAGGTTCCAGATGATTTTAAAGTAATTGATTTTTCATCTTGTATTTTTACCGAATCTTTTGTATTTATTTCCATACCGTTTATCTGTAATTTTCCATATATGACAAAAAGATACCCTATTCTTCTTTCTGCAAAATCATAATTTACTACCGAATGTTCCAATCGAGATACAAAAAATGACATGTCTTGATGAATCAATAAAGATGAATTACTAGATTTAGGAGAAACTATACAAAGAAGATTGTTTAATCTTTCTTCTTT
>JBOGRE010000264.1:0-2220 GCA_050749345.1 Nitrosarchaeum sp.
TAATTGCAGAATAGGCCAGCATAGTTTATGTGCCAACTATGATCCAACAGTATCTAATTCAAATTGTCCTTGTAAATGTAGGGGTAAGGTTTGATGAATAATACCAACGGTAAAACCTTGATAATCAAACATGAATCTTGCGATGCAGAGGTATTCTTTGATGATAATATAGCATCCATACAATCAATATTCAGTAAGGAACAAGGTAAAGGTCATGCTAGAAAGTGTTTAGAGAAAATAGAACAATCAGCAAAATCTAAAGGAATCAAAGAGATATGGTTCCCAACTGTCATAAGTCCAGCATTAGAACATTTGTTAAAAGATATTGGTTATGATTTTGTAAACTTTGGCAAACATCCAATGATGCCTGATTCAGGAGATATCTATGGTTTCAAGAAAGTCCTACCCGATGGAGTGAATGGGTAAATGTGTAGTGGTTGTAATAAATCTTATAAAGAATTTGTTAATGATGACAGGTTCAAATATTTAGATTTAGAACAAATTCAACTAATGGTTTTAAGAGATATCCTCAAAGCACTTCATACAAAACAGGAGGGAAGTAAGGCATGAGTTATGAGATAACAAAAGACATACGACAATATTTTAAAAAAAATCATGATAAAATTTATTTACAAAGTCAATTAGATTTACTACAAAATTTAATTGAATTATGCAATAATCATAATCTTGATAGCATTTCAAAAACTACTCTTCAAGAATTTATGGTTGCTTCCGAAAAGAAATATTCCACAAGTAAAACAAAAGAGGGATAAAGTATGAAGCATTACTTAGGATTCACAACAAAATTCGATAAAGATACTAACCCACTTGTCAAGGTATTATCTACTATTATTTTACTATCTGGAATTCCTCAAATGATCTACATGATTATTAGTTTTAGGGAATTAGGGAAAGAATTAAAAGAGATGGAGAAATCTAAGGATGTCTAACTTCTTTTATTTTGAGTTAGGGATGACAATATTTCTCTCGATTATACTAGGGCATATAGTGGAACGTAATAGTGGAGAACTGCTTGAATACCTAGTCATCTTGCCATTAGGATTGTTTATCTATCTTACAATTGAGAGAGCCAAAGAACTTAAAGTGGACAGTAAAGTATGACAGACAAATTAGAGCCTGAATGTACTTGTGGGCATAATTGGGGTGCTCATGAACTTTCTTGGTTAAGTTGTTTATTTTGGTTTTGTAAATCATGGTTTGATAAATGTAATATTTGTCACTGTAAACATTACAAACCACATACAGAACAGGAGAGTAGTAAAGCATGAAAATATCATTATCCAATACTTACATTATTGCTCATGGTGGGGGATTCACTGTAAATATCGAAATGCCTGATGGTTCAAGAAATTATTTACATTCAGAACCATTTGATTTAGATTCAGCAATAATTACTAGAGAATTAATTGAAGAACAAGATATAGATCACATGAATCTATTGATTAGAGTTGAATTGGGATATTATAGACTTGTAGCAGTTCTAAAGAATAATGATGAATCAGTTGAATTTCATAGTAGAAAGTTAAATCTTAATGATGTGGTTTACGAACGTATGCAGTTGTTAACAGTGGATGATGATGGTAAATGAC
Source organism: Nitrosarchaeum sp. (assembly GCA_050749345.1). Lineage (GTDB taxonomy): Archaea > Thermoproteota > Nitrososphaeria > Nitrososphaerales > Nitrosopumilaceae > Nitrosarchaeum. The sequence continues at coordinate 1,611 of JBOGRE010000264.1, forward strand.
ACTTGAGGGAGAATGTTCAACATGAAAGTAAAACTCTGGAAAGTTCACCTACAAAACCAAAATACTAGATATTGGGGTGAGAGGGATGATGTTACAGTTCAAGCACCAAATGCTAAATGTGCTATTGATAGAGCAATCACACGAACTTTTTTCAAGGCAAATATCAACTCAGTTGAGAGTGTAGAATTATTAGGAGTAGCAGAGAATTGAAACAAAAGATTGATGAAAAAAGCCCTGAGATGAAAGGGGATAAGATATTCCTTAGTGGTGGGCATCAAGTGGTCTTGATTGTAAAAGGTAATGATTCATGGGAAGAATATTATAAAAAACAATGTAAAAAGGATGATTCTTGGGAAAAAGATGGTAAGATATTAGAGCAGTTTGAGAAAGATAACAATATTGAATTTCTTTATTGCAAGTCATCAGAAGAAATTAGTTTTTGGGTAGTAAACCCTTCAATATTGTATAGGATTAAGATGTTTTTCAAGAGAGGTTTAACCAAATGATAGGCGTGTCTTATTGCTATAATATAGCAACCTTTATTAATGGAGTAGTGCTATAATATAGCATGACTAATTACTTAGAACAAAACTTCTTTGAGAGATATGTA
>JBOGRE010000265.1:0-1834 GCA_050749345.1 Nitrosarchaeum sp.
AGTTTCAATAGTAGCATTAATTGTTGGATTTATCTTATTATACGATATTAAATAACGCACAGAAATTATTTAATTTGTACTTGCAATATAATCTAAAATAAAAAACTAGTTTTAAACATGAATATGATGTAGGCATGAAAGAAATTAAAATTAGAAGGATGAATTTATTCAAATATGGGAGCACAAAGGAATTACATGATCAAAAAAATTGATGAAAGAAGACATCAAGAATTACTAAAACAAAAAGAAGAACTAGAAAACAATAGACCACATGATATTGATGCTATGAGAAGTTGGAAACATTCTATGGGCAAAATCCTAGAAGAATTAGAGTTGTTTAAAAAATAACAAAAATGAATTTTGTTTGATTCATCTATGTAATAAAATTCTAAATCCATGGATCTAGTCAACATGGATGAGATTTAGATAAATAATCCAATTTTTCTTGTTGATTTAATAAATCATCATTTAATTCAAACAGGTCTAAAAGACTTGAAAATGCAGGGCATCTCTGATCAATTGAAAACAACTCTTCACAATTTGGACATTGAATTACTATATGTGAACCCCAATCGCATTCTATATCATCAATTAAATCAAAAATCACTTTAACATTACAAGAACTACATTGTAAGAGACGGTCAACAAATTTATTCATTTTTAAAATTCACTGATTTGTAATCATTCCTAAAAGATATAATATAACCGGTAAGTGAATTAAATTTAAATAATTTCATTTGCAGGTTCCTCAATTATAATTAAAATTTCATTAAAAATTGAGTAAAATAGGCAAGAAATACCACATTTTCTTAAATAATTATTCACAGTTTGTTAAAATAAGTCATAACACAAGCACTCATCATTATGATTTTTTAATTTAAAAACGCTTATTTTGATAAACCAAATAGAAAACTAGAATGCAAGAACACAATGCATGGAACATTACAGTAATTTCAATAACAAATGATTATTTTAGTAAAAATTACTTTCCAGTGGAGATACTTTAATTCTCATACAGGTGAAAAATTTGACTGAATGTCCAACATGTAAACTAGCCATGGAATCACATTCTACTGCTGAATTAATGGAATGTTCCATGAAACAAGTCGGTGATGATTTTACTGAAGAAGACAAGGGCACGTGTCCAAACTGCAAGCACCCCATCAAAAAACATTCAAACAAAGAACTTGCAGAATGTACACTGGCATTTTTTAAATCAAATATCAAAAACTAGTGAATTCTAAAAAACCAATAATCTAGACATTCTTAAAGTACAACTGTGAAACACAAAATACAATGCACTATTTTACACGATAAACATTAAACAGTAGTCTTTATGATTCAAAATATTGGACCAATTAACTGCGATACTCATTGAAAGGTATTCACCAATGTGGACAAACAAGCAAGTTTGGGAATATGAACAAATTCATGAAAAAGTAAAATTCGATGCAATGTATGTAGAGCCAAAAAATAATGAAGAAATATCATGGAAATCAAAACTAGCACATCCAGATAGCAACATTAGAGAAATTATAGTAGATACTTTTGAGTATCTTGTAGACGGTTATGAGTTATGGATAAGAAATTCTAAGGACAATCAAAGAAAACTAGATGAATCATCAATCCCATATCTCATGGCAGTTATAGTAGACACGATGATTGACGAAGAAATTTGTTTAAAATTCAGAGAAAACAATGATTGTCTAGTAGTATCAATTGATTCTCAGACAGATGTAATAGATTGCAAAGAATTCTTTGAGGAGTTTTACCATCTTGCTACTGGTTTTAATTATAATGTGAATACTGGAATTCCAGATGATGAGACAGAAGC
>JBOGRE010000266.1:0-13568 GCA_050749345.1 Nitrosarchaeum sp.
GGATTAAACATGTAAAAGAAACCAAAGAGTATTGGAGAGAAAATTTAAAACTACATCCAGGTGAAATGGGTGCAGCAAAAATCTTGAGAAAACTCAGAGAAATATTACCTCATGAATCTATTGTAACTACTGAAGTAGGTCAACATCAAATGTGGGCATCCCTTTTTTATGATGTAATACAACCTGGTACATTCTTTAGCTCTACCGGACTTGGAACTATGGGATGGGGATTCCCTGCAGCAATAGGTGCTAAAGTAGCAAGACCTGATGTTCCTGTAGTGGACATTGCAGGAGATGGCAGTTTCAGCATGACAGAAAATTCTCTTGCAACTGCAGTGTTGGAAGACATTCCAGTAATTGTGTTTATCTTAAATAATTTTACATTGGGAATGGTTGCACAATGGCAAAGAACTTTCTATAATCGAAGAATGATAGGAGTTGATCAAGGAAAATGTCCTGATTATGTAAAACTAGCCGAATCATATGGAGCTCAAGGAATACGTGCACAATCAATGGATGAACTTGATAAAGCAATCAAAACAGCATTGAAAAGTGACGTTGCAACAGTGATTGATATTCCAATTGATCCTGAAGAAGATGTATTGCCATTTGTAGCACCAGGAACTTCTCTTGCGGATATGATTTTACCTTCATAGTGATTATCATGTGGGCAATTCTTACTCTTTTAGTTGAAAATAAACCAGGAATATTGTTTAAGGTTACTCATCTTTTCAGATCCAGGAATTTCAATATTGACAGCATTTCTGTGGGTGTAACTGATAATCCTGAATATTCGCGGATGACTATTACCACATATGGTGATGAAAAACAAGTTGACCAAATAGTAAAGCAACTTGATAAGATGATTGATACCATAGAAGTAAAGCACTTAGATGAGCACAAAACCGTATATCGAGAACTAAGTATTTTTAAAATTAAGCTAAGTAATGCTAATGATAGCATGGAGGTAAACAAATTGGCAAATGCATATGGCGGTAAAATACACGATGTCAGAAAAGACTCGATAATGGTAGAGCTAACTGCCACTCCTGATCAAATCAGAGCTTTTGAAGAATTGGCAAAACCATTTGGAATCCTTGAGGTCGCAAGAACAGGGGTTGCAGCTTTGCAAAGGAGCGGAGCATGATAATTAGAATTTTTGATACAACACTAAGAGACGGTGAACAAACACCTGGCATTTCACTATCCCCAGATCAAAAACTCACTATTGCAAAAAAACTTGATATCCTCGGTGTTGATGCAATTGAAGCTGGGTTTCCAGTAATTTCTGAAGGTGAATTCAAAGCTGTAAAGATGATTGCAAGCGAAGGATTGTCTGCTGATATCTGTGGTTTGACTAGAACTAGTAAAAAAGACATTGATGCTGCAGTTGATGCAGGATTAAAATACATTCACACCTTTATTGCAACTTCTGATATCCACTTGGAGTATAAACTCAAAATGACGCGAGAACAGGCACTTGAAAAAGCAATAGAGGCCGTAGAATATGGTAAATCTCGAGGATTGCAAGTAGAGTTTTCTGCAGAAGATGCAACAAGAACTGACAGAACTTTTCTTAAACATGTATTTGCCGAAGTTGCAAAAGCTGGTGCTGATAGAATTGACATACCTGATACAGTTGGTTATGCAACTCCAGAATATATGGCAGAAATCACTAAAGATGCAATTGAATCTACAAAACTTCCAATTAGTGTTCATTGTCATAATGACTTTGGATTGGCCGTAGCTAATTCATTATCTGGAATAAGAGCGGGTGCTCAATGTGCACATGTTACAATTAATGGAATTGGTGAAAGAGCAGGTAATGCAGCATTGGAAGAATTTGTTATGGCCTTGAAGTGCTTACCTTATGAACAAAAATATGAAACTGGAATTAAATCTGAATTACTCTATGAGACATCTAGATTTATTTCAAAAACTGTAGGTGTTCAAGTTCAGCCAAACAAGGCAATTGTAGGGGACAATGCATTTGGTCATGAGTCTGGAATCCACACACATGGGATATTGAATAATCCCTTAACATATGAGCCAATCAGTCCTGAATTAGTTGGAAGAAAAAGATGGCTTCAAGTTGGAAAACATGCAGGAATTCATGGTATGAATGCAATGCTTGCTGAATATGGCATACACCCAACAGATGATCAGGCAAAACAAATTCTTGATAAAATAAAAATTATTGGTGACCAAGGAAAACAAATTACAGATGTTGAACTACTTTCTATAGCAAGTAATATTTTAGGAGAAAAGGGAATCAAACGAATTGTCCAACTGACTGGATTTTCAGTATCTACTGGAATTGGAACAATGCCTTATGCATTTGTCAAATTAAATATTGATGGTAAAGACTTTATTGGAACTGACTATGGTGTAGGTCCAGTTGACGCTGCATTAAATGCAATTCAAAAAATCACAGGACAAATATCTGAACTTAGAATCAAAGATTACGGTTTAGCATCAATATCTGGTGGTTCTACTGCATTATGTGAAGTAACAATCAGAGTTGAAGATGCACAAGGAAATAGTGTCTCTGCAAAATCCATAGGTGAAGACATTGTTACTACCAGTGTTCAAGCAGTAATTGACGGTATTAACAGAATCATGCTCAAAAAAATGTTAAATGAAAAACAAATTGGGTCATAAATTCAATAATTATACTAACGCCTTTTCATCTATATCGCCATTTCTGATTTTTATCACTTTATTTATTTTGTAGACATAAACAATTCCATCTCCTTTTTTACCTGTTCTAGCTGTTTCTTGAATTATATTTACTATTTCATCTCCTGCACCATCTGGACATAGAATCTCCAGCTTTGATTTTGGAATGAAATCGCTCATTTTATTTCTCAAACCTACATGAGCTTTATGCATTCCTGTTAAGTTTACTTGATATACTGAAAAAGTTGTAATTCCATTTTTTGCTAATGCTTTTTGAATATCTTGTAACATTGAACTCCTAATAATTGCCTCTACTTTCAACATCTTAAACGATTTTTCTTCATAAAAGATAAACTTTCCTAGATTTACACTCAATTTTTAAGGAATCCTTTAAAATTCCCATTTTTACTATTTTTAATCATGTATAAAATATCGTTAATCACTGGTGATGGAATTGGACCTGAACTCTCTAATTCTGCAGTATCTGTCTTGAATGCCATTAATGACAAACTTGATTTGAAATTCGATATTACAAAATTACATGCAGGCGATACCGCATTAAAAGAAACTGGAAAGGCACTTCCTGATGAAACTATATCTGCAATTAAAAAATCTGATGCTTGTTTAAAGGCACCAGTTGGAGAGAGTGCAGCTGATGTAATTGTTGTATTAAGACGTATGCTTGATCTTTATGCCAATATTCGACCTGCAAAATCATACCCTAACATGCTTGCATTAAGGGATGATATTGACATGGTAATTGTTCGAGAGAATACTGAGGATCTTTACACTGGTAAAGAATTTAGCTTGGGAGATTCAGCTGTTGCATTGAGAATAATCTCCGAATATGCATCAAAAAGAATTGCAAAATATGCATTTGAAACCGCAAAACAACGTAACTGTATGAAAAAAGTGACATGTGTTCATAAATCCAACGTAATGCGACTCACCGATGGTTTATTTGCAAAATCTTGTGCTGAAGTAGCAAAAAACTATCCTGATATTTTATTTGAACAAATGTATGTTGACGCATGTGCTATGAATCTTATTCGACAACCAGAGCAATTTGATGTCATAGTGACTACTAATTTGTTTGGTGATATCTTATCTGATGAATCCTCCCAAGTTGTAGGTGGATTGGGTATGGCACCTGCTGCTAACATTGGTGATAATTTTGCATTGTTTGAACCCGTTCATGGCGCTGCGTTTGATATTGCAGGGCGAAACATTGCAAATCCTTCATCATTTCTCTTATCAATCAAAATGATGCTTGATTGGTTTGGAGTAAAACATAATGATTCAAAATGTATTACTGTTGGCCAAAAACTCGAATCTATTATTTTTGATTTGGTAAAAAATGGTGTTAAAACTAAAGATATCGGTGGAAACAAATCTACATCTGAATTTACACAAGAGATTACTGTTAGGCTTTAAAAATAGAATGCCCTCCTTTACGCATAGAAATAGACGGTAAACCAGCAATTTGAAATGGTATGGTCTGTTAGAAATTTCCATAAATTTCAAGACGAATTTCAAATTAGGTTTAATGTAAAAATATCTCATGCCCTATACAATATTGCCATGAAAGTAACTTGAATTACATTGTCTCTAAATTTACTCATTTTAGAAACAATTGCCAATTTTTATAAATTGTATATTCTAACGTATAGTTATGGTTGTTTGTAGTATTTGTAAAATAAATCCGAGCACCTTAAAAATTACTGATGGTAATCCAAAATACAAAGGAAAGCCAATCTGTAAGGAATGCCACGAGTATCGAAAACTCTTAAAAGAAACCAAGTAGATTATTTGAATTCTTTGCTTTTATTTTTAGTTGCCCACTCTTCATACATTTTGATTAATTCATCTACATCTTTTCCATTTTCAGAATAAGTGACTATTACTCCGAAGGTTCCTTTTGTATCGTGACCTCTTTCAAAATAACCCCAAAAAGAATCTGGTAACTTTTGAAAATTTTTGGAATCATGTGAAACTCCAATCAGATTGTTGCCTATTACTTCTACTATCTTTTTCGCATCTGCTTGTTCTATCATATGAGATTGTTATTTCTTTTACAATAAAAGTCTGAATTGATTTATGGGCTCAATCTATCTGGATCTCTTGGATAAAGTACAACTTCTCTTACATTGTCTATTCCAATAAGAGTAGTCATTAGTCTATCCAACCCCATTCCCCAACCGGAGTGAGGTGGCATTCCCCAATCAAATGTCTGCAGATGTTCTGCAAATTGAGTTGGGTCTAAACCCTGTTCTTTGAGTCTAACTTTTAGCATCTCTGAGTTATGTAGTCTAGTTCCCCCAGATGACAGCTCTAGATATCCAAATTGAAGATCAAATGAGCGTGATAATTTTGGGTCTTCATCTTTTTCTCTTATGTAAAATGGTTTTAATTTCATTGGCCAGTCAGTGAGAAAATAAAATCCCGGGTGATTCTTTCCAATTATTCTTAAATGTGAATCAAGTAAATCATCCCCAAATTCTACTTTTTCACCCAATTTTTTTAGCTCATCAATTACTTGTGTGTATGTTATCCTCTCAAATGGAAAAGTTGGAATTTCAATTGTATGTCCTATGCTTTCTTGTTCTTTTTTACACTTCTCTGATGTATCTTTGTAAACCTCAATTACTAGTGATTCTAAAATGTTCATTACATCATTATAATCCATAAATGCAGCTTCAATGTCTATACTTGTAAATTCACTAAGATGACGACCTGTATGCGAATTCTCTGCTCTATAGAAATTAGCAATTTCATAAACTCTTTCAAGCCCTATTGTCATTTGTTCTTTATATAATTGTGGGCTTTGAGCAAGATATGCCGTCTTGCCAAAGTAATCCAATGAAAATAAATTTGCCCCTCCCTCACTTGCACTACCAATTATTTTTGGTGTTGTAATTTCAATAAATTTTTTCTCTGCTAATGTTTTACGTAATGTTTCTAATACATAATGTCGTAATTTGAAAATTGATGCTGTTTTTTGGTTTCGCATATCTAATGCACGATGATTTAATCTCGTATCGATATTGCTTTCTACTCTTCCAATTGGATCAACTGGTAATGGATGTATTGCCTTTGCTAATACCTCTATTTCATCTGCTTTTATCTCAAAATCAAAATCACGTGCTTTTGTTTCTTGTACAATTCCTCTCACGCTAATTACACTTTGACGGTTTATCTCTCCTAGATTGTCATTTAGTTCTCCTTTTACTATAATCTGAGAAATTCCTGAAACATCACGTAATGTAATAAATGTCATCTTTCCTAATTTTCGTAGATCTTCAATCCATCCTCCTAATACAACCTCCTTTCCAATAATATTGGCATTTAATTCTGCAATATCATGAGTTTTAACAAATATCACTTATTTTCACGCTCTTTTTTCCTCAAATTCTATCTCAATGTCAAGGTTTCGGGCATTTTTGACAATTTGAATGACTTTGATTGTATCAATTGGAAATCTAGGTGTCCATTTTCCTGACACAACCGCCTTTGTTTTTTGTATCCCTCCTGGTACCCAAACCGAATTAATTGACAAAATTTTTGTTGGAAAGAACAAATCTTCTATGAATTTCTTATCATTTTCATCAGCTTCTACTAACCATATTTTTCCTTGAAATTGTTTCTGAAGTAATCTGTAAAGTACCCTGCTTTGCCTAATTGTCATGATGTCATTTTTATCTAAAGATAACACAAAATTCCCATTGAATTCCTTACATGAATAAAGTGTAAATTTGGCAATTATTTGATTTGACTTGGATAACTGTGCTAGTTTGATCGACGCATCAACATCTGCCTTTGTAATGTCTCCTGATTCTACTTTACTTTCACATCTTGGGCAAAGTACTGAATTTTTTGCATCAAAATTACATATTGGCAGTTTCATTTGAATCGATTTTTTTTATATTCTGTATTGTTTATATCCCTTAGTGAAAAACAAAAATCCTAGTTTGGATCTACTAAATACATGGTCTTAATTGTAAATGGGCTTTCTGCTCAATATCATACATCCAAGGGGGCCGTATATGCAGTAGATGATGTAGACTTTGATTTGTCAGATGGTGAATCCATAGGTATTGCAGGAGAAAGTGCATGTGGCAAAAGCACTTTGGGTCTTTCTATTATTAGGATGCTTTTGGGAGGTAATACAAATGGCGAGATCCTTTTTGAGGGTAATTCAATACTAAACATTTCAGAATCTGAGTTTGCTGAGAAATTCAGATGGAAAAAAATATCCATGATATTTCAGGGAGCAATGAATTCTCTTGATCCTGTATTTACTATAAAAGAACAATTTGTTGAAATTCTAAAGCAACACAAATTCGATGGCAATTTAGATGAAGCAATTTTAAATTCAATTCATTCTGTAAGTTTACCTGATATTGTTCTAAAGAAATATCCTCACGAGCTCAGTGGTGGAATGAAACAAAGAGTGATAATTGCCATGGCATTATTGCTTAAACCAAAATTTGTTATTGCTGATGAACCGACAACTGCACTTGATGTCTTAATTCAGGCTCAAATTATTACTCTCTTAAAAAAACTTAAAAAAGATGGTATGTCCTTTATGTTAATCACACATGATCTAGCAGTTTTATCTGAAATTGCTGATAAAATTGGAATAATGTATGGAGGACATATGGTTGAATTTGGTTCTTCTCATGAAATTTACCACAACCCAAAACATCCTTACACTCAGGGACTCTTAGAGTCAATCCCAAAACTAAAAGGCAATTCTCCTAAATACATCAAAGGAATACCTCCCAGTCTTTTAGAGTATCCAACACAATGTCGTTTCATTGAAAGATGTCCACTTGCAATAGAAAAATGTAAAACTGTCCCACCAAAATTTAAAACAAAAACTGGTTATGTTCGTTGTTGGCTATATGATGATCTTTAACTTACTTTTTATCTGATTTGAGATATTCCTTTTCAATTTTTTTAAGATATGCTTCTTGAATTTTTAATATCTCTCTTTCTATAGTATTTTTACAAATCATCTTTGCATATTTTATCAAATCTTGTTGGATCCCTTTTATTTCGAATTCTTCAATACTTTGAAATGATTCCTGTTGAAATTTGATGGCTCCTCTGATCTCAGCACTTAGTTCTTCAATTTTCATTTCCTCATACTCTTTTAAATTAAAATTTCTTGTGTTTATTTTCTCAACTAAATTCTGAATCTCCTTTATATCTTCCATGATTTTCTTAGAATAATTATTCTAAAGTTAAGGTTTGCTCTGATTTTTTTATATTGTGAAATCTATTTTAATTCATCTTCACTAAAAGAATTTAAATCAATTTCACAGTAATGGTATTTTGTGACTAGGTTCATTTATGCTTGAGCATATTTTTTTACAATTGGCAAGCAAGAGTCAATTATTCTTAGCATTTCTGAACGAATTACTTTTTTATCAATTGATATCCATACTCGAACTTTTTTAATTGCAAATGATATTGTTTGAACTTTCTTTCTTTCCTCCCAAACAAATTCAATTTCTCCTAGATTCTCATCAAAGAACTCCTCAAGATCTGTTTTTATGGCAATATGTGAAAATTGATACTGTGTATTTTTTACATCCAAAAGTGGTTTTAACTCTGGCCTTCTTTTGTATGCCAAGAGTTCACCCCCTTTTCCAACTATGCCTACAAATCTAATATATGGGCTAATTTTTGTTATCTCGTTACAAATTTTTGAATACTCTTTTTTGATCATCTATTTTGATTGTAAAAAGATGATATTTTAATGATTGTGGAGATATATTCTTTGGTCAAATCTTACATCCTGTTCGCTTTTATTAAATAATGCTTGATGACTGATTGATTTGTGGATTTTTCAGCTCTGTTTCAATTTTCTCCGGAAGTGGGATATCTTGGCTTAGGACTTGTTAATTTTTTTGGTTCTTTAATTCCATTTATTCCATTACCTGGTTTTCTTTTACTTGCTTCAATGTCTGTAGGTGATCAATTCAATCTACATATCCTAGCATTACTTTCTGCATTATCTGCAACTGTTGCAAAACAAATTATTTTCTATGTAAGCTATGAAGGACGGCATATTTTAAATGAAAAAACTAGAAAGAGAATGCGCCCCTTTGAGAGATTAGTGAAACGATATGGTGCGGCTGCTGCATTTTTTGCTGCTGCAACTCCAATACCTGATGATTTAATTTATGTCCCATTGGGATTGGCAAAATATAATCCAAAAAGATTTTTCATAGCTACACTTACTGGTAAGATTGTTCTTAGTTATGCAATTGTTTTTATTTCTCATAATCTTGGCGTCTCTTTGATAGATCCATTTCTTAAAAATATAACTGATGTAACTACTGTGTATATTGGAATCATAATTTTTGGTGCAATGATGACTGCGGTTGTCGTTTTGCTTTTAAGATTAGATTGGCAAAAAATCTTGGGAAGATTTGCACCATGGACACTAGATGAAAACAATGATAAATAAATTCTAATTTTGTTTTATTGATATTTTAAAATTCCACAATTTGTCTGTTGCATTTTTTATTCCAACTCTAGGACTGGCAATTATCTTTCCTGGTCTTTTTACTCCATCAGCAATGAATAATTTTGAATCTATGGTCAAATCTACTCCATAATGCTTTTTTGTAATTCCTAATGCCTGAGTTAACTTGGCAGGACCGTCAGTGAGTTTTTCTAAATCTTTTATGCCCCTATTTTTTTCCATTATTTCTATTCCTTTTTCAGGTATGATTGCACGAATTAAAACTGCGCCTGCCTCAAATTCTGAATTTCTTGCCACTACATTAAAGCAATAATGCATCCCATATGTAAAATAGACATATGCCTTTCCTACTTCATCAAACATTACTTTGTTTCGCTCGGTAATTTTTCTAAATGCATGACTTGCAGGATCATCTCTATGTCTGTATGCTTCTGTCTCTATGATTATTCCTGAAATCTCATGCTTGCCTATTTTTCGTACTATTTTTTTCCCTAGTAATCTTTTTGCAACTGTGATGGTATCTCGTGAATAAAACGCTCTAGACAGTATAGTCAATATCTGCTGAAATTTGTTTACCATTTTTTAACTCTTTGATCAAATCAAATAATTTGGCAATGTCTTCTTTTAGAACTGTAATTAATTCTTGATTGTAAATTGTAGCAGCTGGATGAACTGTCAAAAAATACATCTGCTTATCTTTTTTTACGATTTTACCGCGGTATTTTGTAATTTCCGATCCACCTAAAATAGAATTAAATGCAGTATTTCCCAATATACATATTATTTTTGGTTTTATTATGGCAATTTCTTTTTGAAGATAGTCATGACATGTGTTTCTTTCAAAAATTGTTGGAACCCTGTTACTTGGTGGTCTACACTTTACAACATTTGTAATGTATATTGACTCTCTTGATATTCCTGCACCTTCTAATGCAAGGTAAAGCCTTTGTCCTGCAATCCCTACAAATGGCTCCCCTTTCATATCCTCATTTCTGCCAGGTGCCTCTCCGACAAAAATTACATCTGATTGAAAATTTCCTTTACCTGGTACTGAATTTGTTCTTGTCTTGGAAAGTTCACATTTGGTACATTCTATCACTTTTTGTCTTATTGTTTCTAATTCTGGATTCATGTTTTAATTTACACTCTACTACTACGTTTCCTCTAATTGATGGTTACTCATTTCTAATTATCATTGTTTGCATAGGATCTTTACATACAATTTATGATTAATTTAACTATGAAGTTATTATATTGCTGAAAAAGTCTGTCTTCCTGAGAATTACCAGGTTTACAATTTATGTAATGTAAACTATATGTAAAATCTAGATTAATTTAGATTCGTAACTCTTCTGTTTGTTTTGATGATTTGATATCGCAGGCATGGTAAAGTAGTATTCATCCTCAAAATTATAGTCACTACCTCCTTTTTTACGCAGAAATTCAAAATATGCTGCACAATTTGTGTAAAACTCGATATTTTTATCATTTTCATGACTCATTGATGATTATTGCTAAAAATCCATTTTTTCAAGAGAGTGAGTGATTTTAGTTAAAAAAGTTTGTTTTCTTTAAGCAAGTTAGATTGAGATTACTATTAAATTTGCCAATGCCTAAAAAAGATGTTCTTACTGTTATCAGAGAAATTACTACGCCAAATCTAACTGGTAAGATCTCATTATTACTGTAAGACAAGATCAAAAAATCATCTAACAATGCTTTGGATTCAAACTCTATTTATCTCTCAAAACTCTTTGACTTTAACAGTGTCTTGAAAACCATTTCAGATATTTTGGCAAAGTAATTTAGGGTCTAAATTCATTTAAAAATTGATAAAAAATTTGTCAAAGATTGTTGTCGATACAAGTATCATGATTAATGGGCAATTAATTGCCCAGATTGAATCTGGACATATTCTAAATTCTGAAATTATAATCCCACAGGCGGTTTTTGATGAATTACAATCTCAAGCATCTCAGAAAAAGGAACAGGGATTTATCGGACTAGAAGGAATAAAAAAACTCAATGACATATCAAATAATTTTGGATTGGTTATATCTATAATGGGTTCTCATCCTACTTCTGATGATATTCGTATGGCAAGTGCCGGCAGAATTGATGCAATAATCAAGGATATTGCAAAACAAAATCAGGCGATTCTTTACACCTCCGACCATGTTCAACATCTGGTGGCACAAGCAGAAGGATTGAAATCGGTATTTGTAAAACCTATTTCTAAAAATATTATTTTGGAATTTTTAAAATTTTTTGATTCGGAAACAATGAGTGTCCATCTCAAAGAAAACATGTATCCCATGGCAAAAAAAGGAAAGCCTGGGTTTTTTACTCTGACAAAACTGGATGATGAAATTCTAACCAAAGAATATCTGCAATTCATATCTTCTCAAATTTTAGAGACTACGACAATTTTTGATTCAAGTACTGTGGAAATCTCAAAGACCGGCGCGTCTGTAATTCAGTACAATGATTATCGAATCGCAATTACACAGCCCCCTTTTTCTGAAGCATTTGAAATCACCATAGTTCACCCCATTGTAAAATTAACCCTTGATGATTATGATATATCTGAAGAGTTAATGATGAGATTTTCTGATAGGGCTGAGGGAATAATAATTTCTGGTCCTCCTGGTTCTGGAAAAAGTACTCTTGCATCCAGTCTGGCTAATTTTTACCACAATACAGGAAAGATTGTAAAAACATTTGAATCTCCACGTGATTTGCAAGTAGATCCTGGAATCACTCAATACACAAAACTAGATGGCAGTTTTGATAACAGTGCTGATATTTTATTATTGGTTCGTCCTGATTATACAATTTTTGATGAAGTGCGAAGACAAGAAGACTTTCGCACATTTGCTGATCTAAGACTTACTGGTGTAGGGATGGTCGGTGTTGTACATGCAAACTCTCCTTTAGATGCAATCCAACGTTTTATTGGAAAAATCGAACTTGGAATAATTCCAAATATCATAGATACTGTAGTTTTTGTCAAAGATGGGCACATTGGTAAAATCTATGACTTGGAGCTTATAGTGAAAGTTCCTACTGGTATGACTGAATCTGACTTGGCAAGACCTGTAATTGAGATTAGGAATTTTGCAGATAATGTACTTGAGCATGAGATCTATACTTTTGGTGAAGAAAATGTCATAGTTCCAGTCTCAAAAAAAGTTCAAAAAGTTGGAATTGAGAAACTTGCAGAAGATAAAATACGAGACATCTTTAGGAAATTTGATCCAAGAGTGGAAGTTGAAATATTAACTGACAATAGAGTAAAGGTTCTAGTTGACAAGCAATACATCTCATCCATTATTGGAAAGGGTGGCTCTAACATCAATGAGATTGAAAAATTACTCAAAATCCATATCGATGTTGTTGAAAAAAATTTGCATTCTGCCAATACGTCAAATGCACTAACATTTACTTTTTCAGAATCAAAAACTGCATTATTATTAACTGTTGGCAGAGAATATTCCTCAATGCATGCAGATATCTATGTGCATGACAATTATGTCACATCTGCTAGAATTGGCAAAAAAGGTGAGATACTGATTCCCAAACGTTCTGATGCTTCAAGATCTCTTATGAAACTTGCATCATCTCAAAACGACATTCAAATATTTCTTAAGGATTTTTAAAATTCTCTAAAATTTTTGGATTTGATTTTAAAAACGTAATGAATTTTCTTAATTGTTTTATTGTTTTGGGATTCAAATAATGTTCAATTCCCTCTGTATCTTTATTTGCAGTTTCATGACTTACCCCTAAAATCTCAAAAAACTCCAACAAAATTCCGTGATTTTGTCTTATTTCATAGGCTATTTGCGTGCCCTTATCTGTTAGATTAATCCCATGATATTTCTCATATTCTAGTAGCTTATTTTCCTCCAGTCGCTGTAGCATCTTTGTAACACTTGGCGCACTTACATTCATGTACCGTGAAATATCCAATGTAGTGGCATACCCTTTTAATTCCACCAACTCTGAAATTACCTCCAAATAATCTTCCATTCTCGTGCTGTAGCTTGCTCTTCTTGACTGATGAGCTACCTTGATTGACTCTAATCTCTTGGAATTTTTTGCCTTCAATGTATCTTAGTATCTAATCTAAACCTAGTATAATTGGATGTCCCTTGATTCTAGTTACTCTTTATTGACTTGCAAGTAATCGATATTGATCACTGAATCTTAACTATTTTTTTCTAAATGCCTAACTGTCATGGTTGATCATGTAAAGACACGGCTAGAAAAAATACGCAAGTTTTCTGACTCTGCCAAGCGAAGAGCCTTGCTATACACTGACATGTCAAAATTTGATGGCAAATCTACTGCACAATCCTTGGGATGTGTGCAAAGAGCATCCGCACCAGGC